>JAGCZM010000067.1 GCA_017960005.1 Eggerthellaceae bacterium | reverse complement strand
TCCGTGGCTTTTTTCGTTCTTGCGACCATAACGCCCCTTTCTTTCACGGCACCGAAAAACGGTGTGGCTTTCTTTGATTAATCACATTGTGGCAAATAAAAAACACCGCGACAACCGTTTGTACCGGGACGCATAAAAAACGAAAAATTCCCGAAACCCAAAACAAGTCTCGGGAACTTCATAACGCGCTGTCGATACGATCAGTCGTTTTCTTTGAGATCAAACATCGGCTTTCTGTGAGTAACCATGTTCATGTAGTGATTCCATATCAAAACAGTATCCGGGTGCATCCAGTGCCTTTTCGATAAGGTCAAATCCATCCATAACTCGTATACGCGCAAGAACAGCTCCAGCAAAGAAACCTTACCGACAATCTCGCGCAACTCATCCACATGCAGGATGTTACGATTGGGCTCAAGACCGTCCGCACAAAACACGACCATGTCCAAATCTGACATATCCGTTGAGGCAAGCGTATGCTTTTTTATTGCGGAAAGCACCTCGCAGGGCAGCTCCGGAAATTCGTTTTTGAGGGCAACCGCGGCGGTATCGGCATGCAAAACACGCGGAAGCTTATCCAAGACAAACGGATCGATTTCCAAATTGAGTTCTTCGACACGAGCCCTGATTTGCTCGTCATCAAAGCACTTGTCCCAGTCGTGCAACAAACCGGCCAGGCGCGCCATGGAAGGATTGACGCCGTATGTCTTTGCCAGCTCTTCCGCACATGCCGCAACACCGCATACATGGGCATAGCGATGGTTGCTGACACGCTCTTTGATATCGATGCGCCGTGCCTCGAAATACTCGTCGCTTAAAACATCAAGCATCTCGTTTACCTCTCAGCGGGCCTTGCAGCCGTATAAAGCGTTTTCTTTGATATAAGAAAACACATCCTTGTCCAAATACTCATAGAGTTCCTCTTCGCATCCGCGCGCAAGCATCTCTCTGATATCCGCCGAAGCGATGTCGAGAGCCTCCACATCGATATACAAAGCATCCTCAAACGCCGAAGCGACCTTTTTCGCTTCAAACTCAACGGGCCTGTTGATAACGATTAAGCGCACCATCGACAACAACACGTCGGAATTGTGCCATTTATCCATATCTTTGAGCATATCGGCACCGACGATCATATTGATTTTATAGCCGCAGCCGGATTGATCGACATTCTCCAAATCCGTCCCGAAACCCTCAATCAACTCCGTATGGACATCGGCGCCTTCGTAGCGCAAAACACCCTGCAGGAGCAATTGCTTGACGGTATCGATGCTGTAGGAAACCCCGCCACGGGAAATCTCGAGATCGCAAACCTCAACATAGGGATAATCCTTGGTAGCAAGCTTACACATATTGAGGCGATGCTGCGTGTCATCGGCCATATCGATTTGCTTAAAGGGCGATATATAAGCAGGTACCATATAGATCAAATCGAGCAGAGCAAATCCGTGCGCGACGGACATGCAACGGATATGTCCCCGATGAACGGGGTTAAACGATCCCCCGAACATGGCAATGGGCAATATTTTGGCTGCGGTGTTCATTTTTGACCTCAATCATCCAGTTCGTTATAGATGTCGGCATGAGCCGAGGATTCGAACATAAACGATCTGCCCACGATACGGATTTCGTCACCGTCTTTGGCACCGAGCCGCTCGAGTTCCTGCTCCACACCCAAGCGCTTCAAACGATGCTGCAAAAACGCGATGGCTTCCTCGTTTTCCCAATCGGTTTGAACAACCATACGCTCGACCTGTCCGCCCGAGACCCTGAACACACCGGAACCCAGAGCGACAATCTCGAACTTCTTATCCTTTGCGATGCGCTTGGCATCCCAAATGCTTTCGTAAGAAGGTTTGGCATCGATATCGACACGTGCGGCTTCTCTGAGTTCGTGAACCTTGGTCGCCACGGCTGCCTTAAGCGAATCGATGCCCTCGCCGGTCAAAGCGCTGATGCAATAGAGTTTGGGATCGATGGGGCTCTTGGCATACTCGTCTCCCCCGACCGCATCGAGTGAATCCCATTTGACGCGCTCGGAAAGACGCTTTATCAAATCGGAATCGGAGCAGGCATCGATTTTGTTGGCAACCACGATACGCGGTCTGTCACGAAGCTCCGATGCATACAAAGCAAGCTCGTTGTTGATGATATCGTAATCGCTCAAAGGATCTCTTCCCTCATATCCGCCCGTCAGATCGACGACGTGGATGATGAGGGCGGTACGCTCAATATGACGCAAAAATTCATGGCCCAATCCTTTGCCTTCATGGGCACCTTCGATTAAACCGGGAACATCTGCCACGACAAAGCTGTAATCGCCGCTTGTGGCCACACCGAGATTGGGAACAAGCGTGGTGAACGGATAATCGGCAATCTTGGGACGGGCGGCACTGATCTTTGCGATAAGGGAGCTTTTGCCCGCGGAGGGGACGCCGACGATGGCCGCATCGGCCATGAGTTTCATCTCAAGCTCGATCCAACGCTCGATGGCAGGTTCTCCGAGTTCGGCAAACGCCGGTGCCCTGCGGGTCGATGTCATGAAATGTATGTTGCCGCGTCCTCCGACGCCGCCTTGCGCCACCACGACACGCTCACGGTCGTGAATCAGATCGGCGATGACCTCACCGCTTTGCTTCGTATCCTCGAAATACTCTCTGATGACCGTACCGACCGGTACCTTGAGAACCAAATCCTCACCGGAAGACCCGTGCATGCGCGAGCCTTGGCCGTGTGTTCCGCGCTCTGCCTTGAAATGATGCTTAAAACGATACTCGATCAAAGAAGATACGCCGGCATCGGCCTCGACGATGACGTTGCCGCCGTGACCGCCGTCTCCGCCGTCGGGGCCGCCCTTGGGAACATGGGCTTCCCTCCGAAACGACATGCATCCGGCTCCGCCGTCTCCGCCTTTGACGTTTATGCGTACCAAATCAATGAACATCCGTCTCTCCGATGTATCCGACAGCTAAGCTGTGATTCATTATATAAAAAATACCCTCATCGGATGAGGGTATTCCGTGGTCTGCGATGTAAAAACGCTTATGCCTTGGGACGGACATGAACCTTGCGCTTGGCACCGTGGGTAAACTCCAAAGTACCGTCGCAAAGGGCGAACAAGGTGTCATCCTTGCCACGTCCGACGTTTTCGCCCTCATGGATATGAGTGCCGTGCTGACGCACGATGATGTTGCCTGCGGTTACTTCCTCACCGGCAAACTTCTTTACGCCCAGGCGCTGTGCGTGAGAATCACGACCGTTACGGCTTGAGCCGAGACCTTTCTTGTGAGCCATGTTCTATTCCCCCTTATTCGGCGTCTTCAGACGCGGGTTTTGCTTTCTTGGCAGCGGGCTTTGCTTCCGTATCGGCCTTGGGAGTCGCTTTCTTCGCGGCGGGTTTGGCTGCGGGGTTGGCAGCGGTCTCTGCCTTGGGAGCGGCCTTCTTGGCTGCGGGCTTGGCTGCGGGCTTTTCCGCGACTGCCTCGGGCTGTGCCTCTGCGGGCTTTTCGGCGCTCTCCTCGGCTTTGGCTGCCTTAGCTGCCTTGGCGGGCTTTGCGGCCTCACCGATGCTCAGAATGCGAACACGGGTAAGGTTTTGTCTGTGACCGCGCAGCTTCTTGTAGCTCTTGCGCTTCTCGAACTTGAACACGATCTGCTTGAGGCCCTTATACTGCTCGATTACCTCGGCAATTACCTTGACGGCAGCTGCCTTATCGACATCGGTAATAACCTTGTCTCCGTCAACGACGGCGATGGCGCAAAG
>JAGCZM010000066.1 GCA_017960005.1 Eggerthellaceae bacterium | reverse complement strand
CGCGAGGCCGGATTCGAATACGGTGCCAAAACCGGGCGTCCGCGCCGTGTCGGGCCGCTTGATTTGGTGGCAACGCGCTACGGGGCGGAACTTCAGGGTGCGACGCAAATCGCGCTGACGAAGTTGGATGTTTTGAGTTATATGGAAAAGATTCCGGTATGTACCCACTATCGCCTGAACGGGAAAGACATCGATTCTTTTCCGTTTACCGACGATTTGGCGAAGGCCGAACCCGTGTTGGAATACCTGGATGGCTGGCATTGCGATATCTCGGGTGTAAGACGTTGGGAGGATTTGCCGAAAGCGGCAAAAGATTATGTCGTCTATCTGGAAAATGCCATCGCCTGTCCGATTACCTATGTTTCGGTCGGTGCCGAGCGCGAAAGTATCATCATCAGATGATGCTTGCAGTTTTTGAAGGGAATCGATTATGAAGGACGTTTACGAATCACCGCTTTCGTCGCGTTATGCCTCGGAATACATGCTTAAGCTGTTTTCCACGGACACGAGATATCAAACATGGCGAAGGCTTTGGGTTGCGCTTGCGAAAGAGGAAAGCAAGCTAGGGCTTCCCATAAGCGATGAGCAAATAAACGAATTGGCCGCCCATATCGAGGATATCGATTACGATGTCGTCCACGCACGGGAAAAACGAGTCAGACACGATGTAATGGCCCATGTGTACGCATATGGCAAAGTCGCGCCTTCTGCCGCCGGTATCATCCATTTGGGCGCCACAAGCTGCTATGTGACAGATAACGCGGATTTAATCATCTATCGGGATGCGTTGGTTTATCTTCGTAAAGAGTTGCTGTCTTTGATGAAGAATCTTTTAGTGTTTTCGGACAGATATAAATCCACACCTACCTTGGGATATACGCATTATCAACCGGCGCAACTCGTCACCGTCGGCAAACGCGCTTGTTTGTGGCTGCAGGATTTGTATTTCGATATCAAAGAAATCGATTTCGTCTTATCCGATTTGAAATTCCTGGGTTGCAGAGGCACCACCGGTACCGAAGCCAGTTTTTTGGAGTTGTTTGACGGCGATCCCGAAAAAATAGATTTCCTCAACGAATCATTGGCAAAACAGTTCGGGTTTTGCGGATGCGTCGATGTGTGCGGGCAGACATACCCGCGCAAAGTCGATACTCGGATAATGAATGTGCTTTCGGCTATGGCGCAAAGCTGCTATCGGATGGCAAACGACATACGTCTTTTGCAACATGACCGCCAAGTCGATGAGCCTTTCGAGGAAACCCAGATCGGATCTTCGGCTATGGCTTACAAAAGAAACCCCATGCGTTGCGAGCGTATCTGCTCATTGGCGCGCTATCTCATGGTCGACGCCATAAATGCACCGCTTACCGCTTCTTTGCAATGGATGGAACGCACCTTGGATGATTCGGCCAATCGTCGAATCTCTTTACCGGAGGCTTTTTTATGTGCCGATGCGATTATCCGTTTGGGACAAAACGTGACGAATGGTCTTCGTGTCAACGAAAGAATCATCGAGCGTGCCGTACGGGATTATTTGCCTTTTATCGCGACGGAGAATTTGTTGATGGAGGCGGTAAAGCGCGGGGGAGACAGACAGCAACTTCATGAAATAATCCGCAACTGCTCGATGCAAGCCGTATCGGCCATAAAAGACGGCTCGAAAGGCAATCTTTTGAAACTTCTTGCCGATGAGCCCGCGTTTTGCCTTAACAAAAAAGAGCTAAACAATCTGCTGGATCCCCGTTTGTATATAGGACGTTGTCCCGAACAGGTGGATATGTTCTTGGCAAAGATAAAACCGTTGCTTGCCGATGCGTCGGAAGGCAATGCGGAGATTGATTTGTAGGAGAAAACACGATGACCAAGTATATCTTCGTGACAGGCGGTGTGGTTTCCGGATTGGGAAAAGGAATCACCGCGGCTTCTCTCGGTAGGCTTTTGAAAGCCCGGGGTCTTAAGGTTGCCGCGCAAAAACTCGATCCTTACATCAACGTTGATCCCGGCACCATGAGTCCGTATCAGCATGGCGAGGTATATGTCACCGAGGATGGGGCGGAGACCGATCTTGATTTGGGTCATTATGAGCGTTTTATCGATGAGGATTTGAATAAATATTCGAATCTGACCACCGGCAAGGTATATTGGAATGTGCTCAACAAGGAGCGTCGGGGGGAGTACCTGGGATCAACAGTGCAGGTGATTCCCCACATCACCAACGAAATCAAAGAGTTTGTTTACAGTGTGGGGAAAAAGACAAATGCCGATGTCGTCATCACCGAAATCGGCGGCACCATCGGCGACATCGAATCTCAACCTTTCATCGAAGCCGTACGCCAAATTTCTTTGGAAGTGGGTCGTCAAAACGCTTTGTTTATCCATGTGACTTTGGTGCCCTATTTGGGCGGATCCGAGGAGCATAAATCAAAACCGACACAGCATTCGGTGAAAGAATTGCAAGGCATGGGCATCAATCCCAATATCATCGTTTTACGATGCGATGAGCCCTTGGAGGAATCGATATTCCAAAAGATTGCGTTGTTTTGCAACGTCAAACCCGATTGCGTCATAGAAAACATCACTCTGCCCGACATTTATGAAGCACCGCTCATGCTCGAGGCGTCGGATTTTTCCGAAGTTGTATGCAGGGAATTGGGATTGGACGTTCAAAAACCCAATCTCGACGAGTGG
Source organism: Eggerthellaceae bacterium (assembly GCA_017960005.1). Lineage (GTDB taxonomy): Bacteria > Actinomycetota > Coriobacteriia > Coriobacteriales > Eggerthellaceae > RGIG10264. The sequence continues at coordinate 7,792 of JAGCZM010000066.1, read as the reverse complement.
ATTGAGATGGCGGCACGCATAAAGATGTCGCGTGAGCATCATGTGCAAATCGGATTGGTCGGGAAATACGTCGGTTTGCATGATGCGTACCTTTCGGTAGCCGAAGCGCTGCATCACGCGGGGTATTTTCATAACGTCCATGTCGATATCCGCTGGATAGATTCCGGGGAAATCACGCAGGGCAATGTGTGCGAAGTGTCATCGGGTCTTGACGGCATAATCGTGCCGGGCGGATTCGGGAGCAGAGGCATTGAGGGAATGATCTTGTCGGCACGGTACGCCAGGGAGCATGATATTCCGTATTTCGGGATATGTTTGGGGATGCAGATTGCGGTTATCGAGTATGCACGCCATGTTGCCGGAATAAAAGATGCCCACTCGGGCGAGTTCGATGAGTTGTGCAAAAACAAAGTCATCGATTTTATGCCGGGGCAAAGCGACGACATCGACAAGGGCGGAACGCTTCGTCTCGGTGCTTATCCTTGCATCATACAGCATGGAACAACCATGGAAAGGTGCTATGGACAAACGCGAATCAGCGAGCGTCATCGTCATCGCTACGAGTTCAACAACGACTTTCGTGAAACTTTGCAAAACCACGGCTTGACCCTCAGCGGCATTTCTCCTGACGGCAGGCTTGTGGAAACCGTAGAGCTCAGCGACAGGGAGTTTTTCGTGGGAGTTCAATATCATCCCGAATTCAAGAGCCGTCCCAACAAGCCTCATCCGTTGTTTTTGGGTTTTGTCGGTGCCTGCTTAAACTCAAATAAGGGACTAAGGGTATGAGTATGAGCATCCATGAGGAATGCGGGGTGTTCGGTATATATTCCGAAACGCCCATCGACGTCGCAACCATTTGCTATTACGGCTTATATGCCTTGCAGCATCGCGGCCAAGAAAGCTGCGGCATCGTTGTCAACGACGATGGTGTTTTTGTGTCGCATAAGGATTTGGGGTTGGTAAACGAGGTATTTACCGAATCCGAACTGCATTCTTTCCCCAAATCAATCATGGCCGTTGCCCACACGCGTTACGGTACAACCGGCAACACCATTCGGGTCAATTGCCAACCCATTGAGGTGAACCATCAAAAGGGAAGGATGGCCATTGCCCATAACGGCAATCTGTCCAATGCGGCCAAACTGCGTTCTTCGCTCGAGATGAGCGGGGCAATTTTCCATACCTCCAGCGATACCGAAACCATCGCATATATCGTTACCAAAGAAAGATTGAGCGTCCCCACGATCGAGGATGCCTTAAGTCGCGCCATGGACACGCTCGAAGGTGCTTATTCGTTGGTTTTGATGTCGTCAACCAAGCTGATATGCGCCAGAGACCCTTATGGGTTCAGACCGCTGTGTTACGGCCAAACCAAAGACGGCATCTATATCGTCGCTTCCGAATCCTGTGCTTTGCATGCGGTCGGAGCGACGTTCATACGCGATATCGAACCCGGAGAAATACTGATATTTTCTCAAGACGGTATAGTTTCTCGGAAAGAACACTGTCAAACAAAGCCCAAAAAGCTTTGTGTTTTCGAATACATTTATTTTGCGCGTCCCGATTCTATTATAGACGGTCGCCCCGTACAGGTGGCTCGTATCAACGCGGGTAAGGTCCTCGCGCGCGAGTATCCGGTTGAAGCGGATATCGTCATCGGTGCGCCCGATTCCGGTTTGGATGCCGCCCTCGGTTACAGTCTTGTTTCCGGGATTCCTTACGGCATCGGATTGATCAAAAACAAATACATTGGCAGAACTTTCATCGATCCGGGGAATCGTGTCGATCATGTCAAAATCAAACTGTCCGCGGTGGAATCGGCCGTCAAAGGAAAGCGTGTCGTGTTGATCGATGACTCAATCGTGCGCGGAACCACCAGTGCTCGTATCGTATCCTTGCTCAGAGAGGCCGGCGCGACCGAAGTCCATATGAGAGTTTCCGCCCCGCCGTTTTTGCACCCTTGTTTTTACGGAACCGATATCGATTCGCAGGATAATCTCATCGCATGCCATCATTCGATTGCAGAAATCGCCGAAATGATCGGAGCCGATTCACTCGGATTTCTTCCGGTCGAATGCCTCGACGAGCTTGCCGGCAGCGACAAGTATTGTTGCGCGTGTTTTGACGGACACTACCCCACCACGGTTCCGAGCGATATCGGGAAAAACCTTTTCGAGCAAAAGCTTCGGACGATAAACGGCGGAGACGTTTGATGATAAGGCCGTTTGACAGAAAGATTGTCCTTGAAGACGGGCAGGAGTATTTCGGTTATTCCTTCGGTTCCAAAGAAGAAAAAGTACTCGAAATCGTTTTCAACACGTCCATGGTCGGGTATCAGGAAATAATTTCCGATCCTTCTTATACGGACCAGGCCGTCGTCATGACATATCCGCTCATCGGTAATTACGGTATGGCGGCCGACGACTACGAAACAACTCATCCGACAATCGACGCTTTGATCGTCAGGCAATACAATGATGAGCCCTCGAATTTCCGGTCGGAGAAAACGTTATCCGAGGTCATGGAGCGATACGGAATCTGCGGCATCAGCGGAATCGATACCCGAAAGCTCAATCGATCGATCAGAGATTTCGGGAGCAGAAAAGCCTTATTGACCGATGTTTGCACTTCGTTGGATGAAGCTTTAACCAAATTATCCGCGTATGATTTGCCGCGTGATGCGGTAAGCCGTGTCAGTTGCGACAAGCCGTATACTTCAGGCAATGATATGGCAAGATTGCACGTTGTCGCCATCGATTGCGGTATTAAGCAAAACATCGTGCGTTGTTTGATAAAGCGCGGTTGCCGCGTTACGGTCGTTCCGTGGAATACGTCTGCTCAAACCATTCTTTCTTTGCATCCGGACGGATTGTTAATCTCGAACGGTCCGGGTGATCCCACCGATGTCAAAGAAACGATACGGACCGTATCGTCGTTGCTCGGCAAGGTCGTTATATTCGGGGTTTGCTTGGGCCATCAGATTATCGCTTTGGCTTACGGTGCCAAAACTTACAAACTCAAGTTCGGGCACAGAGGAGGCAATCATCCGGTCAAAGATTTGGAGACCGGCAAAATAGAAATCACGTCCCAGAACCACTCCTATGCCGTGGACGGGGACAGCTTGATTGATACTCCTTTGAGCGTGACGCGTATCAACCTGCTCGACAACACCATAGAAGGAATCAAGTGCGAAAAGGACAAGGTATTCAGCGTGCAATACCATCCCGAAAGCGCACCCGGTCCGCAAGACAGCACTCATCTGTTCGATCGATTTGTCGTTATGATGGAAGAAGGTGCCCCGAGTGCCGAAGAGAACTGATGTCAAAAAGATTTTGGTCATAGGCTCGGGACCCATCGTCATCGGACAAGCGGCCGAGTTCGATTATGCGGGTACGCAAGCATGCCTGGCTTTGAAAGAAGAGGGTTACGAGGTGATTCTTTGCAACTCGAATCCCGCCACTATCATGACCGATACTTCCGTTGCGGATAAAGTCTATATGGAGCCCCTGACGCTTGAATACCTCGCGAAAATCATCAGATACGAGCGTCCCGATGCCATATTGCCCGGCATAGGCGGTCAAACCGGATTGAATTTGGCTCTCCAACTCGAGAAAAAGGGTGTTTTGGCCGAATGCCATGTCGAATTGCTCGGTACCGACAGCTCCTCAATCGAGCAAGCGGAAGATAGAGAAAAATTCAAAAGATTATGTAAATCCTTGGGAGAGCCTGTATTGCCTTCCGATATCGCGTATTCGACGGGGGAGGGACTCAAAATCGCCGAAGAAATAGGTTATCCGGTGGTTTTGAGACCGGCGTTTACGCTCGGAGGCACCGGGGGAGGTTTTGCCGGCAATCCCAAAGAATTCGTCGATTTGATGAGGCATGCCCTTGAGCTTTCTCCGGTTCATGAGGTTCTTGTCGAAAAAAGCGTGTACGGGTTTAAGGAAATAGAGTATGAGGTTATGCGCGATGCAAACGACACGGCCATAACGGTTTGCAATATGGAAAACCTCGATCCGGTCGGCATACACACGGGAGATTCCGTTGTGGTTTGCCCTTCCCAAACCCTGGCAAACAAAGAGTATCAAATGCTTCGCGACAGCGCGTTGAAAATCATCAGGGCACTTAAAATCAAAGGTGGATGCAACGTCCAGTTTGCGTTGGACCCCAATTCATTTGCCTATTACCTGATCGAGGTCAATCCGAGAGTTTCGAGATCTTCGGCGCTTGCTTCAAAAGCAAGCGGATATCCGATAGCAAGGGTTTCCGCGAAGATAGGCGTGGGAATGACTTTGGACGAGATATGTCTTGCCAATACGCCTGCATCGTTTGAGCCCGCACTCGACTATGTCGTTTGTAAATTGCCGAGATTTCCGTTTGACAAGTTCTCGGATGCCAACAATACGCTTTCGACACAGATGAAGGCAACCGGCGAGGTGATGAGCGTCGGCAGGACTTTTGAGGAAAGTTTGTTGAAGGGTATTCGCTCTCTCGAAAACGGTGCGTTTCATCTATATTTGAAGAAATTCGAGACCTGCGACTCGGAAACATTGCTCGATTACATACACCATGCAACCGATGACAGGCTTTACGCCATTGCTCAGTCGATGAGGCTCAATGTCTCCGTCGACAGGATTGCCGAAGCAACCTCAATCGACAAATTCTTCTTATACGGTATTCGTCACATCGTCGAAACCGAAGAGATGCTGGCTGCAAACAAATTCGACATATCCGCGTTGCTTTATGCGAAGAAATGCGGGTTCTCGGACAAAGAGATATCTAATTTGTGGGGTACAACCGAAGACGAAATCTTCACATTGAGAATGGAAAACCGCATAGTTCCCGTTTATAAGATGATTGATACTTGTGCATCCGAATTCGAAAGCTATGTGCCGTATTTTTATTCGACTTATGAAGAAGAAAACGAATCGATCGTATCCGATAAGCGTAAGATAATCGTTTTGGGTTCGGGCCCCATACGTATCGGGCAGGGTGTCGAGTTCGATTATTCGACCGTGCATGCCGTCAAAACGATAAAAAAGGCGGGGTTCGAAGCCATCATCATCAATAACAACCCCGAAACGGTTTCCACCGACTACACCTGTTCGGATAAGTTGTATTTCGAGCCGCTATATCCCGAAGATGTGATGAATGTCATTGCTTTGGAACAACCCATTGGCGTCATCGCGACTTTGGGCGGTCAAACCGCCATCAATTTGGCCGAGCCTTTGGCTATGCGCGGCGTGAAAATCATCGGAACGGATTGCGATGCCATCGATTGTGCCGAAAACCGTGATTTATTCGAGAAACTTCTTCTTGACCTGAATATCCCTCAACCGATAGGCAGAGCCGTAACCGATATGGAAGAAGGCATTAAGACGGCAAAAGAGATCGGTTATCCCGTATTGGTACGCCCCAGTTTTGTTTTGGGTGGGCGTGCCATGCAGATAGTGGCCAAAGAAGAATCCATGTGGGACTATCTGAAATCCGCGGTTTCCATCGACGCTTCAAGGCCGGTATTGGTCGATAAGTACATAAAAGGCAAAGAAGTGGAGGTCGATGCCGTCTGCGACGGGAAAGATGTGTTTGTTCCCGGAATCATGGAACTGGTCGAAAGAACCGGTGTGCATTCCGGAGACTCGATCAGCGTATATCCGTCTTACAGCTTAACCGATAAGGTTAAAAGCAAGATATTGGACTATACCGAGAAGCTCGGCTTATCCATCGGTATAGTCGGCTTGTTCAATATTCAATACATCGTGGATTCTTCCGAAAACGTATACGTCATCGAGGTCAATCCCAGATCCTCCCGAACCGTTCCTTTCTTGTCGAAAGCAACCGGATACGCTTTGGCCGATATCGGAACTTTGGCTATTTTGGGCGTTTCTTTGAAAGAACAAGGAATAGATACGAGATATCCGGCGGAAAAGGGCCGTTATTACGTCAAAGTTCCGGCTTTTTCTTTTTCCAAATTAAGAGGCATGGATGCATACCTTTCTCCCGAGATGAAATCGACCGGAGAAGCGATCGGCTATGACGAAAAACTGCATCGTGCCGTATATAAAGCGATGTTGGCGGCCGGGTTGTCTTTGCCCAATTACGGAACGGTGTTGGTAAGCGTTGCAGACGAAGACAAGGAAGAAACGGTTGCTTTGGTCCGTCGTTTTTACAACATGGGATTCAACATCGAAGCGACCTCTTTGACCGCCGAGGTTCTCAAAGAACACGGAATCCGCACGAGAATACTTCATAAACCCAGCGAAGGCAGCGAAGAAGTGCTCGATTCGATTCGCGCCGGTTACGTCAGCTACGTCATCAATACCAGGGCGATATTATCCGGCGTCCATTACGGAGACGGTGTTGCCATCCGTCGTGTTGCCGCGGAAAACAATGTGACGATGCTCACTTCGCTTGACACGGTTCGTATGCTTTTGGACGTTCTCGAAGAAGTTACGTTCGGTGTATCCACGATCGACGCGATCTGAAAGGAGAAACTTGATGCGTTTCACCAAGATGGAAGGATTGGGCAACGATTATCTGTTTGTTTACGATGAGGTTCCCGCCGACGTTTCGGAAATATCGAAAAAGCTCTCCGACAGGCATTTCGGAGTAGGTTCCGACGGGATGATATTCATAAGCTCTTCTGCCGTTGCGGATTGCAGGATGAGGATCTTCAATGCCGACGGAAGCGAAGCGCAAATGTGCGGAAACGGTATTCGTTGTGTCGGAAAGTATCTCTTCGATAAGGGCTACACCGATAAGACAATCATTACCGTCGAAACCTTAGCCGGAATCAGGAAATTGGATTTGCACTTGTGCGGTGGCGTTATTTCGGGGGTTACCGTGGATATGGGCAAAGCGGTTGTGGGGGATAAAATCGATTTTGAATATGAAACCCAAACGGTATCCGGAACTTATGTATCGATGGGCAACCCTCATTTCGTCATCTTTGTCGATATTGTCGAAAATATCGACATTCAAACAATCGGGCGCTTCATTGAGCATCATCGTATGTTTCCCGATGGAATCAACGTCGAATTCGTACAGGTTATATCCGACAACCAAATTCGCATGCGTGTTTGGGAGCGCGGAAGCGGTATCACTTGCGCGTGCGGAACCGGTGCATGCGCCGGTGTGGCCGCTTCCGTCAAATACGGATACTGCCGCAAAAACGAACCTGTTTCCGTTTTGCTTGACGGAGGCCATCTGTCCGTAAGCGTCGATGAGAATTATGCAGTATCAATGACGGGACCGGCCAAAACCGTGTTTGAAGGGGATGTCGAAATATGATCAAACCCAATACATATTATTCGAATCTCAAAGATTCGTATTTGTTCTCCCGCATTTCGGAAACATCAAGGGCTTATTTGAGGGAACACCCCGATAAACGACTTTATCACATCGGTATCGGAGACGTGTCTCTTCCTTTATGCGATGCGGTGATAAAGGCATTGCATGAGGCGGTTAACGACCAGGCCTCGAAGGAAACATTCCATGGTTATATGCCCGAATGCGGCGATCCCCAACTGCGTGAGGCCATTTCCGAGCATTACTCAAAACGCGGTTTGACCGTTTCAAGCGATGAGGTGTTCGTATCAAGCGGTGCGGGCGATGATTTGGCCGATGTGCTCGATCTGTTCGATCAATCGAATACGGTATTGGTTATCGAGCCGGCTTATCCGGCATATGTGGATACCAATGTGATGGATGGAAGAAAAATCATCCATTTTTCCGCCGATGCAGATAATTCTTTTTTGCCGGAACCGAATCCCGACATCATGGCCGAGATCAT
>JAGCZM010000065.1 GCA_017960005.1 Eggerthellaceae bacterium | reverse complement strand
AGCCCCTCGCGCTTCATGAGTTTTTGGACCCGGTCATGCAGGCCTATGACAGCGTCATGATTAATGCCGATGTGGAAATCGGAGGCAGCGACCAGCTGTTCAATCTGCTTGCCGGTCGTGAACTCATGGAGAAAATGGGTATGGAGCCTCAGGTTTGCCTGACCCTGCCGCTTTTGGAAGGCACCGACGGTGTACGCAAGATGTCCAAGAGCTACGGCAACTATGTCGGCTTGACCGATGAGCCGTTTGATATGTTCGGCAAGATCATGAGCATACCCGACGAGATCATGATCAAATACTATCGTTTGGCATCGACCTATCCGGTCAGCGCCATCGACGAAACGGAAAGCGGGCTTGCAAACGGCAGTCTTCATCCCAACAAGGTAAAGCGCGATTTGGCTGCCAACATCGTCGCTTCTTACTATGACGAAAACATCGCGAAGGAAGCCGAAGAACAGTTCGATTTGGTGTTTAAACATCACGACATTCCCGAGGATATTCCCGAATACGCGCCCGATTACATCGTAAACGAAGAAGGTATGGTGTATTTTGCCAAGATACTTGCCGATGCGGGTATGGCGGCAAGCGTAAGTGAAGCGCGTCGTTTGATCGACGGCGGCGGCGTCAAAATCGACGGAGTGTCCGTCGAGCCCAAATCTTACAATGTCAAGGTCGATGCGATCAAAGACAAAGTGATACAGGTCGGAAAGCGCAAGTTCGTTAAACTGATTTAGTTTGCATGCTTGCAATGAGTATAAAAAGGAGTTGATATGGCCGCAAAATCCAGTCTGGAATCTTTGATGGATGTCCTGCGCGACGGCGGTATGGGATTTGCCGGTGGCCCGATGAATCCCGACAACGGAGGCGGAGACGGCGGAAACGGCAATCCTCCCGAAGGGGGAGCGCCTCAGCCCGAGATGAATCTGCCTCGCATCAACATATCCGAGAAAATGGGCGCTTGGAACAAGAAGAGCATCATCATTTTCTCGATTGTGTTGGTGTTGGTGTTGGCAGGCGCCTATTGGTGGTTCCATCCGGCAATCAATATCCACAGCCAGGATCTGTGGATCTTCTTGGCCGTCTTTGTGTTGGCACCGCTTTTCTTGCTGTTTCGGGCAAAGAGGAAGAAGTACCAAAACGGTACCGACGAGACCCTGCCCGATGAGCAAAAAGCCAAGAAGTTCAAGTTTCTGTCTTGGATTCCGTTGGGAGTTTTGGCAATAGGTTTGTTGGGCGGATTGTTGTCTTTGTCCTTTATCCCGGGTAATGCCTACAAGTATGCCGACATCTTGAAGATAGAAAATCTCGACTTTGCCGAAGATATCCAGCAGGTTGACTACTCTCAAATCCCGGTCATCGACCGTGCGACCGCCATCGTGCTCGGCAACAAAGAGATGGGCACCATCGCCGACTACGTCAGCCAGTTTGAGGTATCGAATCTCTACAGTCAAATCAACTATAACGGCAAACCGGTGCGCGTGTCGCCACTGGGCTATGCCGATTTGTTCAAATGGCTCATCAACCGTCCGGAAGGTATTCCGGCATACATCATGATCGACATGACCACCCAGGATGCCGACATCATCCGCATTTCCAATGTGGACGGCACTACCGGTCAGGGCATCAAGTATTCCGAAAGCGAACCGCTTGCGCGCAACATCCAGCGCTACGTGCAGCTCCGTTTCCCCTTCTACATGTTCGATGATTTCTCGTTTGAGATCGACGACAACGGCCATCCCTGGTGGATTTGCCCCGTGCAAAGCCGTACCATCGGTTTGTTCGGCGGTACCACCATCTCCAAGGTCATCTTGTGTGACGCCGTATCCGGCGAATGCTTCGAGTACGCCATCGAAGAGTGCCCGCAATGGGTGGATAGGGCCTATCCCGCCGAGTTGCTGGTTACCCAGTTCAATTGGCACGGCTCTTACTTAAACGGCTGGATTAACAGCTGGTTGGGTCAAAACGGCGTCGTGCAAAGCACACCGGGCACCAACGGCAAAGACGGCTACAACTACATCGCCAAAGACGATGACGTGTGGGTATACACCGGCGTGACTTCCGCCACATCCGACAGCTCCATCATCGGATTCATTCTGATCAACCAGCGTACCGCCGAAGCCCACTTCTACAGCGTCGTGGGTGCTACCGAAGACTCCGCCATGTCTTCTGCCGAAGGTCAGGTACAAAACCTGCGCTATACCGCAACGTTCCCGATCTTGATCAACGTTTCCGATCAACCCACATACTTCTTGGCGCTTAAGGATGCCGCGGGCCTTGTCAAGAAGTTTGCCATGATCGACATCCAGCGTTATCAAAACGTTGCGGTCGGCGATACGGTTGCCGAGTGCCAGACCAACTACATCAAGTTGCTTGAAACCAACGGCGTCATCGATCCCGACAGTCAAAGCGGAGACGTGCTGTCTTACGCGGGTACCGTGAGTGCCGTATACGTGGTGACCATCAACGGAAATACGCACTTCTATGTCGAGTTCGGCGGTGCGGGTTCTGCGCTTTACGATTTCAATATCGCGCAATTCCCGAACATGGTTAAACTCACGGCCGGTTCTTATGTCTCCTTCGAGTATGTGGCCGGTGCGGGCGGATTGAACACCGTCACCAAGATCAACTAGCGCATACGTATTCGTATGCATCAAACGATTGCGGGGGCTTTTGCTCCCGCAATTTTTATATGCGGTATTTCATTGACAGGACGATGTTTACGGTTACAATTACATCTGCCCGTTTTGCGGGCAAATAGAAACAGTTCCGCTGCCAAAGACAGCCGGCACCGCAAGGTTTAATGACGAAAGTCGCCCGCCGAGGTGGTCAGATAGCAAAAAGTCCTATCGACCTCTGTCTTTGCGTACAGAGGTCGTTTTCTTTTTACGACCCACCTAAGGGTGCGGGACACGGTAAAAAGAAAAAGGAGGTGTACATATGCCGAATGCACAAAACGTCGAGTCTTATGCCGCGTTGAAGGAAGATCTGAGCGGGGTTTCCGCGATGTGGATCGTCAACTACCGCGGTTTGACCGTAAAGGAATCCGAAGAGCTCCGCAGAGCGATTCGCCAAGCGGACGCCACCATGGTCATTTACAAGAACTCTTTGGTTCATATCGCATTGGAAGAGCTCTCTTTGCCCAACTGCGATGAGGTCTTAAACGGTCCTTCCGCGTTCGTGTTCGCCAAAGGCGATCCGGTTTCTGCGGCAAAAGCGCTCAAGAACTTCGCCAAGACCCACAAGGTTTTGGAGTTGAAGGGCGGCATGATGGACGGTCAGTTCATGAATGCCGATCAGGCTCAGGCCGTTGCAAACTTGCCGTCGAGAGACGAACTGTTGGCAAAACTGTTGGGCACCATTTCGAACCCGATGTCCAAGATTGCCCGCGTCGTTTCCGAGATCGCAAAGCAAAAGGAAGCTGCCGCATAAAGCGCGGCTTCAGGGAAAAAGCGGTTGCGTAACGGCAACCGGTTCGGGCTTGAAGCCCGCTTAATGTAAACAACAAGAAGCAAAAAGCTTCGATTAAAGAAAGGTTAATCAAAATGGCTGTTTCTCATGAAGATATCATCGAGACACTGAAGGCTATGCCTGCTCTCGAGTTGGCCGAGTTGGTCAAGGAATTGGAAGAAGTATTCGGCGTATCCGCTGCCGCTCCCGTAGCTGTCGTTGCTGCCGGTGCCGGCGAGGCAGAGGCCGAGGAGAAGACCTCCTTCGACGTTGTCTTGGAAGGTTTCGGAGATCAGAAGTTTGGCGTTATCAAGGTTGTCCGCGAGCTCACCGGTTTGGGTTTGAAGGAAGCCAAGGATGCCGTCGAGGCCGCTCCGAGCAAGATTTTGGAAGGCGTTGCCAAGGACAAGGCCGAGGAAGCCAAGAAACTCTTGGAAGAGGCCGGCGCCGCCGTTACCCTGAAATAGTCTTAAACAACAGACGTTTCGAGTACAAAAATCCCGCGGGAAACCGCGGGATTTTTTCTTATATCGCTTCGACGATATAGCATTTGTGTATCTTGGGATTTCTCTCGAAATCAAAGGGAATGGTTTGTGGGGTAATGTCCTTGATACTCAACCCCGCATCGTTTAAGGCTTTTTCGTCGGGCTTGAACGTTCTCAGGTTGTTCGAAAACACAATCGTTCCGTCTTTTGCCAAAACGCGCTTTGCGGCTTTGAGCAAAGCGACATGGTCGCGCTGCACATCCCAGGTAACCTCGCCCATCGCCTTTGAGTTGGAAAACGTGGGAGGGTCGACGAATATCAAATCCCAGGTGCGTTGCCGTTTGGCGGCATTTGCCAGCCAGGAAAGCGTATCGCTTCGTTCGAATGTGTGGTTTTGTCCGACAAAGGCGTTTAAACGCATGTTTTCTTTTGCCCAATCGAGATAGGTCTGCGACAAATCGACGGTCGTCGTCGAATACGCTTTGCCGTCTGCGGCATGCAAGGTGGCGGTACCGGTATAGGCAAAGAGGTTCAAAAAACGCTTTCCTTTGGCCATGTCGGCAAGCATTTCTCTGGTGTTGCGATGATCGGGGAATATGCCCGTATCCAGATAGCCGTTCAAATCGACGCGGATTTTGAGAAGACCTTCTTGGGTGACAAAGACAAAAGGATCCCGTTTGATTGCGTATTGGCTTCCTCCGCGGTCGCGTTTGCGTACTTTCGCAAAAACAAGTTCATTCGCAATTCCCAAAACAACGGGTGTCAGTGTCAAAACATCTTCCATACGCTGTCTTGCGAGTTCGGCATCAACGGAGTTCGGGGCTTGGTATTCGGCAATATGGACGGCGGCGCCGGGAGCATACAGATCGTATCTTTTCTTCAAAACACCGTCTTTTGCGTCTTGGTCGGTAAGGACGCATTCGTAATAATCGATGGCAACGGCGTATTCGGGAAGATCGGCATCGTAGATGCGATAGCAATAAATGCCTTCGCGTTTGGCAAAGCGTCTTCTTTCTCGGGCGACTTTTCTTAAGCGGGAGGCAAACTGCTCGGACGAGGCATGGTTGACTTTGACGATATGGTCGGCGCCTCCGAAGGAATCCGGTATCCGAATCTCAACCATAAAACCTCTTTGACTGTTTTGTATATTGACAGGGGCATTATAACGAAGCCATCGGATTGTTTGGTTTATGCGACAATGTGCGCCGTACCAATCGGGCAAAGACAAAGAGCAAACATCATGCAAAACACCTCGCTTTGTTACATCGAATATGACGGCAAGTATCTGATGATGCTGCGCGACAAAAAGCAAAACGACCCGAGTTTCGGAAAATGGGTCGGTGTGGGCGGTAAGTTTCTAGAGAAAGAAACACCGCTTGAGTGTTGCGTCAGAGAGATCAAAGAAGAAACGGGATTTAAGATAGATCCCGAAGCAATCACTTTGAGGGGAGTCGTGGGGTTTAGAAGCGATGTGTGGGACGACGAGGAGATGTATCTGTTTGTCGCCCGTCTCCCGAAAGATTACTTTGACGGTAATCCCGTCGTGCCCGAATGCGAAGAGGGTACGTTTGCGTGGGTGGATATCGACAAGGTACCTCATCTTCCCGTTTGGGAGGGTGACCGAATATTTCTTGAAATGCTGGCCGATGAGATACAAGATATCCGCTTGGTATTTTGGTATGAAGGCGACAAGTTGGTTAAGGTTTCCAAACCGTGTTCGATAATCTGAAAACAAACAAAGAACTGCTCGGCCATGTCGTGGCGTTGGTGACCAGCCTTGTGTGGGGCGCAACGTTTGTGTCCACCAAGGTCTTGCTCGACACGTTTACGCCCTTTGAGATTATGGTGAGCCGCTTTATATTGGCGTTTCTGTTTTTATGCGCCATCCGTCCCCGCATCCTCAAAACCAAACAAAAGCGGCATGAGTTTTTATTTGCCGCCGCGGGGCTGACGGGCGTTATCGGATATTTCATGCTGGAAAACGTGGCGCTGACCATGACCACCGCGTCAAACGTCAGCATCGCGGTCGACACCGCGCCGATGTTCATCGCTCTTATCGCCACCGTCATCGGATTCGAGCGCGCCTTAAAGCCCAATTTCGTGTTAGGTTTCGTCATCGCCATGGCAGGCGTGCTTTTGATTAGCATCCCGTTTGCTCAACTGGGTTCTTCCGCTCCCGATTCTTTGATACCGGGAGTGTTCGGAGTGGGGGAGCTTTTGGCGGTATCGGCTGCTCTTTCCTGGGGTGTGTATTCCAACATCGTTGCACGACTGGGACAACTCGGTTACGAAACCCTTCCCGCGACCAAGCGCATCTTTTTGTGGGGTTTGATCTGGTCGGTCGTTCTCATACCGGTGTTTAAACCCGAAGTGAGCATTGCCGATTACCTCAGTTGGGAAACAGGCGGCAACCTATTGTATCTGGGGCTTATCGCCAGCGGATGCTGTTTTGTCACCTGGGGCAAAGCGGTGGAGTTCTTGGGACCTGCCCGAAGCGGTATCTATTTGTACCTGCAACCGGTTACCACCTGTCTGATTGCCCATTTTGCGCTCGGTGAGGACTTTACGCTTTACATGGGAATCGGCGTTGTTTTGGTACTGGGCGGATTGATATTCGCACAAAGACGCTTCGAGCATATATTCGAGAAAAAGAAACGGGAGACTATTTGACGACGGAGATGTCACTGATGTCTTCAAACGCGATACGTGTTTTTACCACGGTAATCGTGCGATAAGGTATGGCGATATCCGATACCATGCCGACGGTGGTCACGTAACCGTCTTGTACGTAATGTACGACTTTCACCATCACGCCCTTGCGAAGTTTACCCATGACCTCGGATAAGCGGATTGAGTCTTCTTCGGTTATCTCGTGTTTGGGTTCGACAGTCTTTTCCTGTTCATGCGCCAGTGCGAAATACCCCGCCAGCGAATCAAACGGCGCAAACTGTACGGCTCTGTCTGCTCTTTTCTTGGGTGTTTGCATCTTTGTGTTCCTTTAGGCGCGATGTCCGCCGATTTGCTTGTTGCGCTCGCGTGCCGTGGCTTCCGGCCTTAAACTGCTTGCCTTCATGATGGCGTTTTTGTCGAACTTCTTTTTGACCTCGATGATAGTTTTTTGCAGTTTGCGCTGCGCTTCTTCGGCCTTGACGTCGGTAAAAAGATCGAGGGTTTCGAATTCCCGGGGCATGACGTTGCCGCAATAGACGTTTAAGCGTCGTATGGGGACATCCTTAAAGGTGCTCTTGTCGTACAGCCTGTCGAAATACGGCATGATCTTTTTGCGGTTGTCGGTACGCCAGGGAAGCTTCATGCTCATGCCGGTGGAAGGAACACCGTAGCGGTTGGCTATGGGTTGGCCCTCCTCATCGACAAGCGAGCCTTTCTTGTATCCGATTTGGATACCGATGGATTCGGTGACAAGGCCGCGTTCGACCAAATCGAGCAGCAGCTGCTCGATCATCTCATGGATGACGGTGCGCGCTTCCTCAAACGTATAATCTCTCGACAATACCTGGCCCACGGACAGAGAGTGTCCCTGCGGTACGTAGGCATGTATGTCCGCGATGGTGCAGGGCTCGTATCCGTAGGCGTGATCGATGAGGTATTCGGCATTGACGCCGAACTCCTTATAGAGTGTTTTTTCGTGCATGTTGCATACGCCGCGTAAGGTATATACGCCGTATTTGGCCAGTCTTCTCGAAATACCGGGTCCTATGTTCCAGATATCGGTGATGGGCTTGTGATCCCATATCGTTGCCCGAAACGTCTCTCCGTCCAGATAGCCGATGTTGTTTTTGGCATACTTTGCGGTGATGTCGAGTGCCACCTTTGCCAAAAACATATTGGTCCCCACTCCGCAGGTCGCGCATATGCCCGTCTCGTCGAATACCGCGTCCATGAGCGTTTTGGCAAACTCCATGGCGGAGGTGTTGTAGAGCTTCAGATAGGGGGTCGCATCGATGAAGCACTCGTCGATGGAATAGACATGGATATCTTCGGGACTGACGTAGCGCAGATAGATGCGATATATCGATGCCGACACATCCATATATCTTTGCATGCGCGGGGGAGCCATGATGTATTTGATGCCTTCGGGTATCTCAAACACACGGCAGCGGTTGCGTATGCCGATGGCCTTCATGGCAGGCGTTATGGCAAGGCAGATGGTTTTTTCGGTACGGGTGGGGTCGGCGACCACAAGATTGGTTTTGAAGGGATCGAGCCCGCGATCGACGCATTCGACGGAGGCGTAAAAGCTCTTGAGGTCGATGCAAAGGTAGAAGCGCCCCGTGTCGGGATTTCTCAAATCCTCAAGCGGATTGGGATGCTCTGTTTTGTAGTCCGCTCCTACCATGGTTATGCTGTGCTCCGATGTGAATATTCATGAATAAATACGAAAATATGTTCGATTTTTATAAGGCAAGTTTATCCGAATCCCCAAAACGATGCAATAACCATGCGCAAAAGACCGCTTACGAAGGGACATCTTGCCCGATTTTTTTGTTGTACTACAATGCGCGCAGTATTCGCAACGCATAAAAAATGCAATCGCGTATCACGGAAAGGAATACATATGGATCGCGAAAAGCTCGGATCTCGTTTGGGATTCATCTTGATCAGTGCGGGTTGCGCCATCGGACTCGGTAATGTCTGGCGTTTTCCGTACATCACCGGTGAATACGGCGGAGCAGCTTTTGTTCTGTTGTACCTGATATTCCTTGTTGCTTTCGGCCTTCCGATCATGGCAATGGAGTTTGCCACCGGCCGTGCAAGCCAAAAGGGTATCGCCGGTTCATTCAACGCTTTGGAGCCTGCGGGCACCAAGTGGCATCGCTATAAGTGGTTTGCCTTTGCCGGCAACATTTTGCTCATGGCTTTCTATACCATGGTAGCCGGCTGGATGTTTGCCTATATGTTCAAGTTTATCTCCGGAGACTTCGTCGGTACCAATACCGACTTGTCCGCGCAGACTTTCGGCAACCTGCTTTCCGACCCCGGCCAGTTGATTCTGTGGATGGGCATCGTTGTCCTTTTGGGCATCGTCGCCTGCTTCCTCGGTCTTCGTAAAGGCGTGGAGCGCATCACCAAGGTCATGATGATCGGCCTTTTGGTCTTGATTGTCATCCTGGTCGGTCGCTGCCTGTCTTTGCCCAACGCCGCCGACGGTTTGGCATTCTACCTGGCACCCGATTTCAGTAAGTTGTTTGCCAGCGCGGAGACATTCTTCGATGCCGCTTACGCAGCATTGGGACAGAGCTTCTTCACCCTGTCAATCGGTATCGGTTCCATGGCCATCTTCGGTTCCTACATCGGCAAGGAAAAAGGTTTGTTCAATGAGTCCGTCACCATCGGCGCATTGGATACCGTCGTCGCCTTGTTGGCCGGCCTCATCATCTTCCCGGCTTGCGCAAGCTTCGGCGTCGACCCCGCTTCCGGCGCAGGTCTTGCATTCATCACCTTGCCGCAGGTATTCGAGGGAATGGCTCTCGGTCAGTTGTGGGGTACCTTGTTCTTCCTGTTCATGGGCTTTGCAGCCATGTCCACGGTCATCGCCGTGTTCGAGAACATCTTCGCATTCGGTATGGATCAGTGGGGTTGGAGCCGCAAGAAGAGCGCTCTTATCCTCGGTGCCGTCCTCTTTGTCGTTGCCATCCCGGCTATTTTGGGTAACAACGTATGGAGCTGGTCCGACTTTCCGCTGGGCGCCATCGCCGGTTTCGGATCGATCGACGGTATCGAAGACTTCATCGTATCCAACAACCTGTTGCCCATCGGTTCTTTGATCTTCGTGTTGTTCCGCACCACCAAGAAAGGCTGGGGTTGGAATAACTTCCTCGAAGAGGTCAACACCGGCAGCGGCTTGAAGTTCCCCAAGTGGCTCTACGGCTGGATGAAGTTCGGCGTTCCGATTGTCATCGGCGTCATCTTCGTGATGGGTTGGATTCCGACCATCCAAGGTATCATCGGGTTGTTCTAGTATCCGATACAAAAGCAATCAAAAAAGAGGCCCGCATCATGCGGGCCTCTTTTTTGATGTGTAATCATTGCTTTTATTTGAGTAAATCGGATACCTGTCCCAAAAGCGGCTCAAAGCTTACGCCGCGTGCCTGGAATTCGGGCTGCTTGGTTGATATCTCGATGGCGGCATGCACGAACTTGCCGGCAAAGTCGGCTGCCTCAATGCAGTTCTTGCCCGCCATGACGGCTGCCATGACGCAGGAGCAATACACATCGCCCGTGCCGTGCAAGGCGTAGGGCAGGTAATCGTTTTGTACCTGGGTCAGTTGCAGGTTGCCGTTCTCGTCAAAAGATCCAACGAAGTTGCGAACCACGTTTTCTCCGGCACGATGAATGCCTTTGAGGATGACGTTTTTGGCACCCAGCGCCAAAAGATTGCGTACCATCTCTTCGGCTTTTGCATCGGTGATGTCTTCGCCGGGCCACTCGATACCCAAAAGAATGGATGCTTCGGTCAGGTTGGGGGTCAGAATGTCTGCCTTGGCGGCCAATCTTCCCATTGCGGCGCATAACTCGGGCGTGTAGGTGGGATATACCTTGCCATGGTCTGCCATGACCGGATCGACCACGCGCAATGCTTTGGGATAATCGGTATAGAGGCCTCCGATGATATCGACTTGAGCCGTGTCTCCCAAAAAGCCCGAATAGATGGCATCCAACTCGACGCCGATGCCTGACCAGGCTTTGAGGTAGTCGGGCAAAATGGCGGTGGTGTCATGCATGTACCAACCTGGGAATGCGGTATGGGATGAAAACAGTCCGGTGGGTACGGGGCATACGTCGCATCCCGCCGCGGAAAGGACGGGGATGGCTACGCCCAGTGAGCATTTGCCGTATCCGCACAGATCGTGTACCGCCGCGATGCGGGGGATGTAGTGTGCGGGGCGCTCGTAAAGCACTTCATTTTCTTGCATTTGTTTCTTCCTTCCTTAAAACAAAAGCCCGCCGAAATTCTTTTGAATTTGGCGAGCCGCAAAATCGTTTCACTGAAGCGAAAACTTCGGATTACTTTTCCTCGTTCTCGGGATTTTCGGCCTCTTCGAAATACTCCCAGTCGTCTTCAGTGGTGGCGCGCTCGACAAAGGTTTTCTTGGTTTTGCGCTCCATGATGATACAAACGATAAAACTGATGACAAAAACCGACCCGATGAGGATGCCCATACCGGGAATGGTTTCAAACAAAAATGCCAACGTCTCTTCCATCGTGCATTCTTTCGTCCGTTTACGTTTGCGTATCACCAAACGCAGTGTTTTTCGTCTGGGTAATGATAAAACATAGTTATTTGTTTGTGCAGTCATAAATGGGCATGCGTTTACGTTTGAGAAAAAAAGACGCCGAGCGGCAAGGTATACTTATCGTTTACATCGCAAGGTTGAGAATTCGACGCAACAGGCGAATAATTACGGCATCAAATGCGGTTGCATACGCGGTATCGCGTGTCAAAGGAGAGGACATGTTAGACGCAAAGTTTATGAGAGAAAACCAAGATCTTGTCAGGCAGGCGCTGGAAAACCGCCATGCGAATTGGAACTTGGATCTGTTTAACGAACTTGACGAGAAACGCCGCATGTTCATCTCACAGGAAGAGTCTCTCCAGGCAAAAAGAAACGCCGCATCCAAACAAATCGGCGCGCTGATGGGCCAGGGCAAACGCGATGAAGCCGAAGCGGCCAAAGAAGAAGTGCGCAAGATTAACGAGCAGTTGGACGAGATTTCCAAACAGCGTGACGAGGCCGACGGCGCTCTGCGTGATTTGATGTTGCGTATTCCCAATATTCCGGATGCATCCGTACCCGTCGGTGCCGACGAAAACGACAATCCGGAAATCCGTCGTTGGGGGATACCCCGCGAGTTTGATTTCGAATACAAAGCGCATTGGGATTTGGGTCCGGAACTCGGCATCATGGATTTCGAGAGAGGGACCAAACTTGCCGGCAGCCGTTTTTATCTGCTGGGAGGAGCGGGAGCCCGTCTCGAACGCGCATTGATCAATTTCATGGCCGATACCCATGGCAAAAGAGGATACAAGGAATGGTGGTGTCCGGCACTGGCCAACGCAAACACCTTGACCGGTACCGCCCAGCTTCCCAAGTTCGAAGAGGATCTGTTCAAGACGACCGATGGACTTTATCTGATTCCCACCGCCGAGGTGCAGCTTACCAATATTCATTCCGGTGAGGTGTTGGACGCATCCCAACTTCCGTTGAAGTATTGCGCGTTTACGCCGTGCTTCAGAAGTGAGGCGGGTGCCGCAGGTCGCGATACGCGCGGCATCATCCGCGTTCATCAGTTCAGTAAGGTCGAGATGGTCAAGATCACCACTCCCGAAACAGGTTTCGATGAGCTCGAGGGCATGGTTGCCGATGCGGAAAACATTCTGCAATTGCTCGGGTTGCCTTATCGCGTTATCTGCCTTTGTACCGGAGATATGGGCTTTTCTTCTGCCAAGACATACGATTTGGAAGTATGGTTGCCGTGTTATCAGGGGTATAAAGAGATTTCTTCCTGCAGTTGCTGCACGGATTTCCAGGCACGCCGTGCCAACATCAAATACAAGGATCCCGACAAGTTCAAGGGTACCCGCTATGTTTACACCTTAAACGGAAGCGGTTTGGCTGTCGGACGTACCATGGCAGCCATCGTCGAGAATTATCAGCAGGCAGACGGCACCATCAAAGTTCCCGATGTTCTCGTTCCCTACATGGGCGGAATGACCGTTATCGGCAAACAGGATTAAAAACAAAGAGAGGCAAGGCAATTGTCGGGTAAGAAGAAACCCACCAATCGGCGCCCCGTCAAAGGCTCGAGGAAGTCTTCTTCCGCACGCTCGCAAAGACGTTACGAGACGACTTATGAGCGCAGTTTGGGCCGTGTCATATTCGACTGGGTGGGCACCGCATTTGCTTTGTTTTTCATAGTGGCGGCACTGATCTTTTGCTGGAACCGCTGGTGGAGATACGACGATGCTGCTGATCTCATCGGAGAATGGGAGATGCTCGGAGGCGGGGGAGCCATCACCATCACCGCCGATGAAATCATGTTCGCAAACAGCGACGATCCTTGGCAATATCAAGTCGATTCAGGCGCCAAGATTATCAACTTCAATCTCACATCTTCTGCCGGACAGGCCACGTATCGTTTTTCCGAAGACAGAACGCAAGTGTTTTTCCTGGACAGCACCGATACCGGCATGGATACGCTCATAAGCGATTTGCAGTGGACCTTTGATTGCATGCGCGCGACGCTTGCCGGAACCGGTCCCTACGGCATTGATGCGCCCGAAGGCGCGATTGTCATGGTCAGGGTTTCCTGATGCAAAAACATATCAACATCACCCGTGTCGAAATCTTAACCGGCCGCATGAGGGTCGATGTGACCTTAAGCGAGCCTTATTGCTCGACACCGCAGTTGGCACAAAAGCTTGTGAAGGAATATCCGGGAATACAAACCCATGCCTGTAAAAATGCCGAAGGAAAGACGTTCGGATGCGTGATGGACCATACCTCTTTGGCCCATGTGCTCGAACATATCATCGTGCATTTACAGGCAACGCGGGAATGTGACAAATCCGTCGTGTTTGCGGGAAACACCCGCTGGATCAATCAAAAAGAGGGCCGCGCCCATATCGAAGTGAGCTTCAACGATGACCTTGTCGCCCTCGCTTCCCTGAAAAAAGCGGTTGCGTTTTTAAACGAAAATTAAGCGTTAACATTTGAAAACATTCCCATTTGTGCTTCGTTTTGATACCCCGAGCGTTGATAATAAAGCAGATAAGATTTTGTGTGTGTTTTTGCGTTACAGAGGTTTTGTATGAGCGATAAGCCGAAGGTATATTTCATAAGGGAGATCACCCCTCAAAACGTCATCCGCGCCTATGGGGCATTGGGCAAAAAGTTGCCCGGCAAGGTGGCGGTCAAGGTTCATTCCGGCGAGGCCGGCAACCAAAACTTCCTGCGTCCCGAGTTCATGAAACCCATGGTCGATTATGTGGGCGGAACCGTGGTCGAATGCAATACCGCCTATGTCGGTAAGCGCAATTCCACCAAAAAGCATGTCAAATTGCTCAAGGAACACGGTTGGTCGGATACATTCGACGTCGATCTGCTGGATGCCGAAGGTCCGGATTTGGAACTTCCCGTCAAAAACGGCCATATTCTTTCATCGGATTTCGTGGGGAAGAATCTGGCAAAGTACGATTCTTTGTTGGTTTTGTCGCATTTCAAGGGACATCCCATGGGAGGATACGGCGGAGCTTTGAAACAGCTTTCGATCGGATGCGCGTCCATCAAAGGCAAATGCCTCATCCACTCCGCCGGCAAAGTGGGCTCTCAGTTGACCGTATGGGTCAACACCGCTTCAAACAAGGAGTTCACCGAGTGCATGGCGGATGCGGCATCCGCCGTGGTCGATTACTTCGGAGATAATGCCGCGTATGTTTCGGTGATGTGCAATTTGTCGGTTGACTGCGACTGTTGTGCCGTGGCCGAAGATCCCTGCATGAAGGATATCGGCATTTTGTCTTCAAGCGATCCGGTTGCGCTCGATAAGGCGTGCATGGATTTGATTTATGCATCCGACGATCCCGGGCGCGACCATTTTCTGGCACGCGTGCATCGTCAGGACGGCGAGCATACCATAGAGGCCGCTGCCGAGCTGGGTGTCGGCAGCATGGAATACGAATTGGTGGAACTGTAATGGCTAAAAGACTCACTCCGTTTTTGATCGGTGCCGCCGCAGGCGCGGTCGTGGCGCTGTTGACTGCCAAGAGAACCGGTGCCGAAACCCGCATACTCATGGCCGACAAGCTCAATACCGGCTATAACGCGGTGACCGATTTTTCGGGAAGGGCGGCAAACACCGCCGTTTCCTCCTTTGCCCGTTTGACCGGTGCAGGCGTATATGAGGCAGCAGATGCGGGCAATACCGCCGAGCAGGGTGTTCACGAAATCGCCGGCTCTGCCAGAGACTTCGTGAGCGAAGTTACCCAGCGCGGTGTCGGCCGCATCGAATCTTATGCCGAGCGCGGCAGAGAGGTTGCCGATGCCGCGTACATGCGCACCGGAGAGATTGCCTCGTCCTTGGCCGACAGAACCAGAACATATGCCAATGCCGTCAAATCTTACGGATATGACTTGATCGGCAGCAACGCGGTTTATTCCAATGCGGTGTTGGTCGAAAAGCAATCCGAAGAAAAGCCTCAGATCAAAGAAGAGAAGACCGAAGCTTCCGCCGAGCAGAAAAAGACGTATACGCGCTTTAACGAACCCGCTTCCACGGTAACGCCGGCATTCTCTTCCCAAAACGACGATGTAAAGCGTCGCATCGATGAAGCGCATGCGCGTATTGCCGCCCAGGCCATCAAAAACGCCCGCGAGTCCATCGACGCGGTGGCCGCATCCGGCAAAGATTCCGAATAACAAAAGGAAACGACGATTATGGCTTCGAAGTCCTACAGCACATTCGATTTGTCGGAGTTGCGCGTATACGGCGGCAAGAAACAATCCAAGTTCTTGGGTAAGGTTCGATCTTTCGTGTTTTATCCCAAAGAGAAAAAGATTGCCGGGTTTATCGTCAAACGCCCCGACTTTTTGTTGATGTTTCATCGACCGAACATGTTTGTCGCCATAGACGGGTTTTTCCTGGAAGAAAAGCATGTCATCTTAAACAACGAGCCCGACACCGTCGGCAAGGCGGCCATCAAACGTCTCAAACTCGATTGGGACAGAAGCGTCATGTGGGTCGGCATGCCCGTCTTGACCGAATCCGGTAAGGTTTTGGGAAAGGTGCGCGCGGTCAATTTCTCCGCATCGACCGGCAGGATTATCAATGTCGAGGTCATCAAATCGGCTGCGGGCAGTACCATCATGGGCAAGCTGTTCATTCCCGCCGACAAAGTCAAAGGCTTTAAGATCGGACAAGGTGTCGCCATCACCGAATACGGCAATCCCGACGAGATCGAGGAAGAAAACGAAGTGCTGGGCGCCATCATCGTCGACGAGGAAGTTGCCGAGATGGAGACCGAGGGAGGGTTCGCGGAGAAGGCCGGACAGGCCACCGCCATCGCCGGTCATAAGGTCAAAAAAGCGACCGCCGCCGCCAAACCCGTCGCCAAAAAAGCGGTTGCCGCCACCGGCAAAGCCATCAACAAGGGCGCGTATTTTACGGGACAGCAAATCGGCAAAACAAAACGCATGTTTTCCGATTTCGCCGACGAATTCAGAAAGGCAAACAAGTAATGACGCCGAAGAAAGCCGTCGAACAGCGCCCCGAAGAACAATCATCCGAGTCTCAAAAACCCAGGGTATCGCGTGCGAACATCTTCAAGCTCTGCGGTTTGGGAGCCTTCTTTGTCATATTGGTCGTCGTGGTCATCCTCATTTGGCCTTTAGTCGGGGGATTGTTTGAGGAAGGCGGTCTGGAAAGCACCCTTCAAACCATCCGCGAGGCCGGGCCCACCGGTGTCTTGATATTGGAAGGTTTGCAGTTTTTGCAAATCGTCGTCGCTTTCATCCCCGGAGAAATCACCCAGATCGCGGCGGGTATGCTGTACGGTCCGTGGCTGGGTTCTCTTGTCATCATCATCGGCTGCATCATCTCGAGCGCCTTTATTTACTTCATTGTGCATAAACTCGGTGCTCCTTTCGTGCAGGAAATCGTGCCCACCAAGTATTGGGAGAAGTTCAACAAGTTCGATCAATCGGGCAAGCTCAATATTCTGGTGTTCATATTGTTTTTGATACCCGGTCTTCCCAAGGATACCTTTACGTATTTGGTACCGCTCACCACCATGAAGATGAGTACGTATTTGATTCTGTCCAATCTGGGACGCATACCGGGCATATTCGTATCGGCATATGCCGCCGATGCTTTTGCGTCGGGTTATATTTGGGAGAGTATCGCCATATTCGCGGCGGCCGCAATCATTTGCATCGCAGGCATCCTTTTGAAGGACCGCATCATGGCTTTCATCGATAAGAAGTTCCATAAAGAGCATACCCGGGACACATCCGAGGATAAGGCCGAATAAACATGCCCGAAGAAAACGACAACACCACCGAGAACAGCTCGTTTTTGCCCCGCAAAAGTCATGTGGTCTGCGGCTTGTTGGCCATATTCTTGGGCGTGTTCGGAATACATAAGTTTTATCTGGGCTACACCCGTGCCGGGTTCATCATGCTGACGGTGTCGGTGATGGGAGTGGCACTGACGTTTTCTTTGGCGACGATACTCATGGCACTGGTCGGTATCATCGAAGGCATCGCGTATCTGGTTACCCGACAGGAGGATTTCAAGAGGGTGTATGTCGACGGCGTCAGAGAATGGTTTTAGAGTGGATGAGATGCACTTGATTGCCTGCCGCAATCGCTGTGAGCATTAGAATTGTTTTGCATAAAACAAATGCTTTTTGAGCATGGGGATAAAGGAGGGGCTTATGCCTAAGATCACCAAGAATCAGGTTCGTGTTCCGGCTGATGTTTTACCCGAAAGCAGAGAACTGTATATCGAGAACTACCTGAAAGCCACCCGCGGAACCGGGCGATTGATGCTGTTTGCCTGCGATCAGAAGATCGAGCATTTAAACGGTGACTTTTACGGTGAGGGCATCGATATCTCCGACTTGGATCCCGAGCATCTTTTCGAGATAGGATCCAAGGGCGTCATCGGCGTTTTGGCGGGACAGCGCGGTTTGATTGCGCAGTATGCCGCCGATTATCCCGAAATCAATTATTTGGTTAAGATGAACTCCAAGACCAACCTCGTCAAGACCAGCCAAGAAGACCCCTACAGCCCGCAATTGCATGATTTGGATTGGGTGCTTGCCATGAGAGAGGCCGGCGTCAACATCGTCGGTTTGGGATACACCATCTATCTGGGAAGCGAGTATGAGTCGACCATGATGGCGGAGGCAGGCGAGCTTATCGCCGAGGCCCATGCGAACGGTTTACTCGTGGTTTTATGGATTTATCCGCGCGGCAAGGCCGTTGCCGACGAGAAAGCTCCCGATTTGATTGCCGGCGCTGCCGGTGTCGCCGTTTGTCTGGGAGCGGATTTCGTGAAGGTGAACCCGCCCAAGGCAAGTGAGGACAAGACTTCCGCAGAAAACCTCGCCATCGCCGCCAAGGCAGCGGGTCGTACCGGTTTGGTATGCGCGGGCGGCAGCAAGGCCGATGCCGAGAAATTCCTGAGCGATCTTTTCGATCAGATTCATATCGGAGGAGCATGCGGTAACGCGACCGGTCGCAACATCCATATGCGCTCCACCGAAGAGGCCGTGCGCCTGACCAAGGCCATCAGCGCAATCACTTTGTGCGATTACTCCGTCGCCGACGCTTTGGCGGTCTTCAACGGAGAAAAAGAGTTTTCTTTGTAAGAAACAAGAAAGGCAACTTTTTTGGATTTGTCATTGGGAGCATTTTTAAGCGCGGTAGGTACGTACCCGTCGTTGCTGGTTATCGTTATTTTGGTAATGGGCGTGACGGTGGTATCGGGCGCAACCGATGCTCCCAATGCCATCGCAACCGCCATCTCCACCCGTTGCATGAAACCCGGCCCCGCGCTGATTCTGGCCGCGGTGTTCAATTTCGTGGGACTGTTCGGGATGACCTATATCTCGGCGGCCGTCGCGTCCACCATGTTCAATATGGTCGATTTTACGGGAGGGGGGACCCATGCGGCGCTGCTTGCGCTGGTGGCGGCTATGATAGGCTCCATCGGATGGGGTCTTTTCTGCTGGTTTAAAGGTATTCCCGCATCCAAATCCCACAGCCTCATCGCCGGCATCACCGGTGCCGCCATCGCCCTAAACGGGTTCGGGGGCATCGTGCTGGGGGAGTGGATGAAGGTCATCTACGGCATGGTGTTTTCTTTGGTGGCAGGTTTTGCGCTGGGTTGGTTGATAGTCAAGGGCGTCGAACTTGCTTTCTCCGGGATAAACCGTCGCAAAGGCAATGCGGTTTGCACCGTCATACAAAACATCCTTGCCATGATATTGGCGTTTTTGCACGGAGCGCAGGACGGTCAGAAGTTCATGGCCATTGCCATGCTCGGTTTTTCTTTGAGCATGGGATTCGAATCGAGCAGCGCCACGGATTTCCCGCTGTGGCTCATGATTGTATGCTCTCTTGCCATGGCGCTTGGTACTTTGATAGGCGGCAAACGCATCATCAAATCCGTTGCCATGGACATGGTTCAACTCGAAAAATATCAAGGCGTCTCGTCGAGCATGTCCACCAGCATCACGCTTTTGGTGGCAAGTTTGACGGGCATGCCGGTATCCACCTCGCATTGCAACACTTCCGCCATCATGGGCGTGGGTGCCTCAAAAAACCCCCGCAATGTCAAATGGAACGTGGCCGGCGGCATGGTTTCCGCATGGGTGTTGACCTTCCCGTGCTGCGGTTTGATCGGCTTTTTGCTGGCCAAACTGTTCATTCTCGTCTTTTAGACAAATCTTTGTTTTTCTATGCTGATTTCGTGATGGATATGCTTGTGCATATGACCGCATACCCAAGAGGCATACAAGCGTCGCTGTATGAGAATTAAAATATGCTTCCCATCCTTACGATACAAAAAAGACATGACCGAAGACAAAAACACATCGAAGTTCAAAACGTATGCCGACAAACTCAGATCGGCCGATCGTGACGCGCGATTGACGCTTGTCGCGGTCATCGCCATCGTTGCTGTTTGGATCTTGTGCGGGTTCGGGTTGTCGGGCATCGACGTTTACGTTTTGGGGATTCCTCTGTGGGTTTTGGGAGGAACGTTTGGGACATGGATATTTGCCGTCGTCGTTGCCGTGTGCCTGGCCAAATGGGGATTCGAGGATTTCGAGCTGGATGACGATAATGAGGGTGAGGCCAAATGACTTGGACCGGCCTCATACCCGTCGTCGTCTTTTTGATTGCCGCCGTGGCGATTTCGGTGGCGGTACGTAAAGCGTCCCTGGCCCGCATCTCGGGAAACACCCGCTTTGTCGATGAGTATTTTTTGGGCAACAGAAGCCTCGGCGGTTTTGTGTTGGCGATGACCTGCGTTGCCACCTACGGTTCGGTAAGCTCCTTTGTGGGAGGACCGGGTCAGGCCTGGAGCATCGGGTTTGGGTGGGTGTACATGGCAACCGTTCAGGTGACCGCGCTCATCTTGCTGTACGGCATCATGGGCAAAAAGATGGCGCTTGTTTCCCGTAAAACCGGTGCCGTTACCGTGGTCGACGTCATACGCAAACGCTACAATTCGCAGACGCTTGCCATACTCGGTGCCGTCATCATCATCGTGTTTTTCGCAACGACGATGGTGGCTCAGTTTGTCGGCGGTGCAAAGCTGTTTGAAGCCGTGACCGGTTATTCTTATACGACCGGTTTGTTAATATTCGGGGCATCTGCGATTCTGTTTACCACCATCGGCGGGTTTAAGGGAGTATCGATAACGGATGCGCTGTGCGGAATCGCCATGCTTATCGGTTTGGTGATACTCGCTTGGGGAATACTTTCCGCGGGCGGTGGTCTGGAAAACATCATGGCCACCATACAAACCAACCATCCTCAGATGATGGAACCTTTATCCGGCGGGGATATGCCTATCGGGCTTTACGTGACGCAGTGGCTGCTGGTCGGTTTGCTGACGTTTGCGCTGCCGCAGAGCTCGGTTCGTTGCATGGGGGCCAGAAGCACCGGAAGTTTTAAGAGGGCGATGGTAATCGGTACCGTGATCATCGGTATCATGATGATTGTATCCACTTCGATGGGTGTTTTGGCGGCGGGCGTACTTACCGATGATATCGCCGCATACGGCGGCATCGACAACATCATCCCGCTTGCCATCGTGCAGACACTTCCTCCGGTGGCTGCCGGCATCGCCATTGTGGGGCCCATCGCGGCAAGCATCTCAACGGTATCTTCACTTTTGATTTCGAGTTCGTCGGCCATCATCAAAGATTTGTTCCTGGGTTTTAAAAAAGACAGAGAACAAGACGGATCCGAAAAGACATCTGTTGCGGT
>JAGCZM010000064.1 GCA_017960005.1 Eggerthellaceae bacterium | reverse complement strand
TCCAAAGAGATGATGGGATACTTGTTTGTCAGCGCTTCCCAATAATCGACCATCTGATCGGAGGTAAGCTCACGTCCCTCTCCCTTCAAAACGTATACGTGCTTTTCCGGATCGAAAAACTCGGTCGAGGCGGGATCCATGGCAAACATGATATCGATGCCGGGTCTGTAGCCGGCCTGCTCGCATGCTTTGGTAATCCATTGCAGCGGCTCTTCGTTGGTTGCCAGATTGGGGGCAAAACCTCCCTCATCGCCGACACCTCCGCCGAGTTCGGCATCGTGCAAAACCTTCTTTAAGTTTTGATATATCTCGACACACCAGCGAAGACCTTCTTTGAAGCTTTCGGCACCGACAGGCATAATCATGAACTCTTGGAAATCCACGTTGTTGTCGGCATGTACGCCGCCGTTTAAGATGTTCATCATCGGAGTGGGAAGCAAATGCGCGCCCGCTCCGCCGATGTATTTGTACAAAGGCAAATCAGCCGATACCGCAGCGGCACGTGCGGTTGCCAAAGAAACGCCGAGTATGGCATTGGCACCCATGGCAGCTTTGTTGGGGGTGGCGTCGGTCTCTATCATGGCCATGTCGACAGCACGCTGATCGACGGCATCCAAACCCACGACCGCGTCGTAGAGTTCTTCATTGACGTGATCGACCGCCGCAAGGGTTCCCTTGCCCAGATAGCGGTTGGGATCTTTGTCCCTGAGTTCGATTGCTTCGAAGGCACCGGTGGAAGCACCGGAAGGAACCATCGCTCTGCCGAAACTTCCGTCATCCAGCGTAACCTCCACCTCGACGGTGGGATTGCCGCGGGAATCCAAAACCTCACGTCCGAACACATCGATGATTCCGCTCATGAAAGCCCTCCTTGACTGCCCCGTTTAGCTTGATGATTCATATTATCACGGGGTTTGTTTTTGAACGTATTTATGCTTATTTAACCACGAAGTTAACCAACTTGCCCGGCACCGCAATCGCCTTGACGATGCTTAAATTCCTTGTTGCCAAAACCCCGGCAACGCTTTGTTGCGCGATGTTTTTGATCTCGTCTTCCGAAGCCGTTTTGGAAACCGTGATCTTCGAGGTGATCTTGCCGTTTAACTGCACGACCATCTCGATATCGTCATCCACGGCCAAATCCGCATCAAACGTCGGCCATGATTGGTTGTGAACGCTGTCGGTGTGTCCGAGCACCTCATGCCAAAGCTCCTCGGCCATATGGGGAGCAATCGGAGCGATGAGTTTTACCATGACTTCCGCGACATCGGCGCAAAGAGGTCCGCAGGTTTGACAGGAGATGCGCTTTTCGGGAGGAGCGACACGCAAAAAATCGCCTGCCGCGTTGGTCAGCTCCATGATGGCCGATATCGCCGTGTTGAAGTTGTTTCTCTCGAAATCCTCGGTGACTTTACCGACCACGCGATGGCGCTCACGCAACAATACCTTCTTGAACCCGTCGACTTCTTCTTTGCTTCCGCCCTTGAACAGCGTATCTTCGCCGGCCTTGCCGACCAAGTCGTGCACAACCCTCCAAACGCGGTTCAAAAACTTGTACAAACCCGCCAAACCGGCTTCATCCCAGTTCAAATCCTTATCGGGCGGTGCCATGAACAAGATATAGGCGCGTACCGCATCGGCACCGTATTCGGCAATCATGTCCTCGGGTGCGATGACATTTCCCTTTGATTTGCTCATGGTCTCTCCGTTGGCGTCTTTGACCATGCCCTGGCAAAGCAGATTGGTAAACGGCTCCGTAAAAGAAACCATGCCCATGTCATTTAATACCTTGGTAAAGAAACGGCTGTAGAGCAGATGCAGGATGGCATGCTCGATACCGCCGATGTATTGATCGACGGGAAGCCACCTGTTTGCCTTATCGCTGTCAAAGGGCAGATGCGCATTGTGCGGATCGGTGTAGCGCAGGTAATACCAGCTCGAACAGGTAAACGTATCCATCGTGTCGGTTTCCCGACGGGCGGGTTTGCCGCATTTGGGACAGGTGCACTCGGCAAAGCTTTTATGCGTGGCAAGCGTCTCTCCGGCAGCCAAATCGATATCTTCGGGAAGCAATACCGGCAAATCGGATTCGGGAACGGGGACAAGACCGCAATCGTCGCAGTAGATGGCAGGAATGGGATTGCCCCAATAGCGCTGACGGCTGATGAGCCAGTCGCGCAAACGGAACTGCACGGTCTTTTTTCCTTTGCCCTGTGCAATCAGATCGGCCATGATGGCATCGACGGCTTCGCTGTGCTTGCCGCCGGTCAAACCGGTGTATTTGCCGCTTTGCACGAGTATTCCTTCGGTATCGCAGGCGCTGTCCCAATCCACGGACGAGACGATACGCTCTTTTTGTCCGTTGAGTTTTGCAAACAAGGGGTCGTCTTTGGTGACGATGATGGGAATGATGGGAAGGTTGTATTTGCGGGCAAACTCGAAGTCACGCTGGTCTCCGCAGGGAACGGCCATGACCGCGCCGGTGCCGTAATCGGCAACGATGTAGTCGGCTACCCATACCGGAACCTTCTCCCCGTTGACGGGATTGACAACATAGCGGCCGGTGAACACGCCGTGCTTTTCCCGATCGCCCTGGGCACGCTCCACGGCACTGACCTTGGCGGCAGCCTCACACAAGTCGTTGACGGGTTTTTCGTACTCGGTACCGGCAACCATTTCCTTTAAGCCCTTGTATTCGGGAGAAAGGAGGAAAAAACTGCATCCGAACAAAGTGTCGGGACGGGTGGTAAACACCGTCACGATGTCTTGCGGATAGGGATTTTGGGGAGCGTTGCCCTCCTTGTCACACATCACGAAATCTATCTCGGCACCTTCGCTTCGGCCGATCCAGTTGGCCTGCATCTGACGCACGCGCTCGGGCCAACCGCCCAGCTGCTCAAGGTCGTCCAACAAAGGTTGCGCGTAATCCGTTATCTTGAAATACCACTGGGTCAAATCGCGTTTTTCGACGGCACCGTGGCATCTCCAGCACTCACCCTCGGTAACCTGCTCGTTTGCAAGGACCGTCTCACAGTTGGGACACCAGTTGACCGGTGAGTTTCTGCGTTCGACCAATCCTCTTTTCCAAAACTGCAAAAAGATCCATTGACCCCAACGATAGTACTCGGGATCGCAGGCCACGACGGTACGATCCCAGTCATAAGAAAAGCCCATCCTCTTAAAGCTTGCCTTCTGGGTTTCGATATTGCCGTAAGTCCAGACGGCGGGATGACTGTTGTGCTTGATTGCGGCGTTTTCGGCGGGAAGACCGAAGGCATCCCATCCCATGGGATGCAACACATCAAAACCCCTCATGCGGCTGTAACGCGCCACCACATCGCCGATGGAATAATTGCGTACATGGCCCATATGGATATCGCCCGAAGGATAGGGAAACATCTCGAGCACGTAGCGCTTGGGTTTGGATGAATCCTCACGGACTTTATCCTGTCCGGTTTCATCCCAAATACGCTGCCAACGCGGTTCCGTTTCATGGGGGTTATAGGGCTTCATACCTCTTCCTTTTTAAGAACAAGAAAACATTTATACAAAATTGTAATTATAGAAGAATAAGGGCCTGCAATGCCATTTTACGCACAAACAAAAAGCCTTCCTTTCGGGAGGCTTTCGAACGGACAGACAAAGACAAAAACTAAGAATCAATCGATGATGCCGGCAATGTATGCTCTCAGCTCATCGATGCCGGTGCCCTTCTCCGAAGAGGTGACCATCACGGCGACATCCTCACCCAAACCGAGGGATTTTTTCAGGAGAGATTTTTGACGGTTGCACTGTTGATTGGAAAGCTTGTCGGCCTTGGTAAACACCACCGCAAAGGGCAAATTCATATCCTGCACAAACCGAATCATTCCCAAATCCAAATCGGAGGGTTCGTGGCGTATGTCTATCAAACAAACCACCAACGCAAATGCGCGCGTTTGAGAAAAATAGCCCTCGATAAGCTCCGACCAGCGGGCTTTTTCGGACTTGGCGACACCGGCAAACCCGTATCCGGGCAGATCCACGAAATCCGCTCCGTCCACATCGTAGAAGTTGATGGTCGCGGTCTTTCCCGGCGTCGATGATACCTTGGCCAGATCCTTGCGATACATCAGCTTGTTCAAAAGCGAGCTTTTGCCGACATTGCTCCTGCCGACAAAGCTTACCTCGGGACCGGTCGAAGCGGGCAGCTGCGCGGATGTGCCGTACGAAGCGGTATATGTCGCCTTGTGGAAGTTCACGTTTTTAACCGAGTCTTTTTTCCATGACATAGTCATCCATCACAAAACCGTCTCCGATGTCTTTGACGATGGAATCGATGACGACAAAACCCTTGCCCTTGTATGCGCGGACTCCCAACTCGTTGTATTTGTTGACCGTCAGATACATGCCGACAAACCCGCGCTGCTTACAAAGCCGTTCATAAAAGGCCATGGTCTTTGAGGCATAACCTTTGCCTCTTTCCTCGGCAAACAGGTACACCTTCGATATGAAAAACCGCTTTGTCTGCGGCTCGTCATGACCGCCGGTGTATCCGACAATACGACAGCGGGAATCTTCGATGCAACACATCTTGGCATCGATATCGCAGTCGCATTCGACGATGAACCAATACTCGTAAGGGTTTTCTTCCAGTGACATGTCGCGTCGGATGGCGGATAAGCTTTGAAAGTTTTCTATCATGTATTCGGTTTGAGCCTCGCCGATGCGCGGAGGCCAGTATTCGCGCCAAATCCTGCCGGCGATATCGGCAAGCTTTTGTTTATCGGCATCGGTTTTGACCGGAACGAACAAAACACTCATGAATGCTCCTTTTGTATCGGTCGCATATAAACGCACCGATCAGTTGTTTTTGGCGGCTTTCCTAAGCAGTTTCAAGGCGGTTTTGGCAATGCCGTCTCCGTCCAATCCCAAAGAAGCGAGCAGTTCGTTTTGCTTTCCCTGGGCGATGAAGGCATCGGGCAGACCCAACGTGGCGACAAGCGGAACATTGAGAGGTTTTTTGGCGGTGGCACGGTTTTTGAGCGCACTGATTTCTTTAAGGACCTCTTCTCCCACACCGCCGCATACGCTGCCGTTTTCGAGGGTAATGAGGACTTTGGCCTTGAGCGCACGCTTGATTGCCTTGGTGTCGAGCGGTTTAATCCAGCGCATGTCGATGACGCGCACCCGATATTTCTTCTTCTCGAGAACGGCTGCCGCGCAAAGCGCCTGACTTGTCATGCTTCCGAACACCAAAATCTCGATATCGGCAGCCTCGCTTGCCCGCAGGCCTTTTGTTTTAAACAGAATACGGGAGCTTCCCGGACCCATCGGCAAAGTTTGCGGTTCCTTGGGCAAAGCAACACCCATACCCGCTCCTCTGGGATAGCGTATGGCAACGGGTCCGTCGATTTGCAATGCGGTATGAAGCGCATTGACCAGTTCGGCTTCATCGGATGGCGCCAATACCTTCATGTTGGGAATCATGCGGGTAAAAGCGATATCGAACATGCCGTGATGGGTGGGACCGTCTTCCCCGACCAAACCGGCACGATCGATGGCAAACACCACATTTGCCTTATCGAGCGCATTGTCGACGATCATCTGGTCGATACCGCGCTGAATAAACGGAGAATAAATGGCCACGACGGGGCGTTTGCCGCCCTTGGCAAGACCCGCGGCCATACCGATGGCATGCTCTTCTGAGATACCCACATCGATAAACCTGTTCGGGAACTCTCTTGCGAAATCCTTGAGCCCGGTTCCTCCCGCCATGGCGGCGGTGATGGCGACGATGTCGGGATTGGATGCGGCCTCTTCCACCAAAGCCTTCCCGAACGCCTCCGTAAACGTCGATACGTGAGCACCGTTTAAGGATTTGCCGGTTTTGGGATCGAATGCACCGATACCGTGGAATCGCTCGGGTTCCATTTCGGCAGGAGCGTATCCGGCGCCTTTTTTGGTGACGCAATGCACCAATACCGGGCCGTCGGTGTTGATGACCTTGGACAAAACTTCGCGCAAAAGCGCGATGTTGTGACCGTCGACGGGAGGCGTGCACAAAATACCCAGCTGCTCGAATATCATCGATTGCGGGATGATCATCTGTTTGAAAGAGTCCTTGGCGTTTCTGCCGAACTCGACCATGCGGGCACCCAGACCGGTCGTCTCCATGATGCCCTGCATCTTGTCACGGGTACCGCGGTATACGTTTGAAGCACGCAGGTAACCCAGATGCTTGGTCAGCGCACCGACACCGCGCGAGATGCTCATCTCGTTGTCGTTTAGGATGATGACCATGGGAAGCTGCGCTTGGCCGATGTAGTTGAGCGCCTCAAACGCCATGCCGCCCGATAGGCTGGCATCGCCGATAAGGGTGACTATTTTTTCGTGAGTGCCGTTTAACTGACGTGCTTTGGCAAGCCCCACCGCGATGGACAAAGAATCCGACGCATGGCCCGAAGGATGCACGTCATAAGGGCTTTCGGAAGGTTTCGGGAAACCGCTTATTCCCCCGAAACTTCTCAGGCTCTCGAACTTATTCAAGCGTCCGGTGACCAGTTTGTGGGCATAAGCCTGATGTCCCACATCGAATATGAACTTGTCCGTGGGAGCATCGATGATGCTGTGTACCGCCAAGATGATTTCGACGGCACCCAAACTCGAGGCGACATGTCCTCCCGAATGTGCGGTGGTGTTGATGATCTGCTCGCGAATCTCGCGCGCCAGCACGCGCATTTGCTCGTCGTCGAGCACCTTCAAATCCGAAGGAGAAGAAATGGCATCGAGTATGCGTTGGGTATCGGACATATTGATACGGCTTGTCTGCTTTGCAAAAACGGATTAATTATTCGGCAAGGCTATTGTTCTTGCTCGGCTGCGGCGGATGTTTCATCCAAGCGTTGAGCCGATGTTGTTTCGTCGACAACTTCGGATGCCGCTTTCTCGGCAAAATCCTCTTCGCTCAAATCACATGCCTTGAGAGCGAGTTTGACTGCCTCGTCGTAGAGTTTGAGTGCCTCGTCCAACGAAATGTCTTCGCGTTTGACCTCTTCGACGATCTCATTGAGACGAGCGTCGATTTCCGGATAGGATTCTTTCAGCGACATGTTGTACCTTTCGTTGCGGCCTCGTTTTCCAAAACCAAGGCTATCTTTCCCAAAATACCGTTGACGAACTTCGGACTTTCGTCCTCTCCCCCAAACTCCTTTGCCAAATCGACCGCTTCGTTGATGGCGACGGATACGGGGACCTCCGCAACGTATTTCATCTCATAAACGGCGATATGCAATATCTCCATATCGACCGAAGATATTCTTTCGAGTGCCCAGTTTTCCGAGACGGAAGCAACATAGGCATCCAAATCGGATACATGGGTGGCAACACCGCGAATCAGCTTTAAGGCGTACGCGGGCAGGATGTCGATCGATGCGTCTCCGCTTGTTTTTTCGACCAAAGCAAAGGAGGCTGGACGCTGTATGCCGGTTGCGGTGGGTAAATCCTTGGTCTCCATGACCGCCTCAACCGTGGCATTTTGGATATCGGCCGCATAGAGCACCTGCAAAGCGATGCGACGGGACTGTGTTCTTTCGTGACGCTTCGGGCTCAAGAGCACTCCTATCAGAAGCTGACGCTGTCGATGAACACATCGACCGTATCGATTTCAAGGCCGAGCTGGGCACGCAGGGCATCGACCACGGAACGACGCACGCCGATGGCGATGTCGGGCAATACAAAACCCGATTTGATGGCCAGATGAACGCTGATTTTGGAAATCTTTCCGTCCGAGGTCTCCACGACAACCGCGGGCTCGCTTTTGGCCTGACCCATCAAACGTCTGGTAATACCTTCGCTTGAACGCGCAAGGCCGGTAACGCCGGGCACATCACGTATCGCTACCGATATGATGGTCTCCAAAACACCGATGGATACCTCGGTACCCGCAACATTCAAAACACTCATTTTTTCTCCCCCATTTGGGTCTCGATGAAATCGGTCGTTACCTGACCTGCCCTAAACGTTTCGTTGGCCAATACCGCCTTATGAAACGGTATGGTGGTTTTGATACCCTCGATGACAAACTCATCGAGCGCACGCGATGCGCGGGCCAGCGCCTCTTCGCGGTTTTGCCCGCGCACGATCAACTTGGCAACCATGGAATCGTAATAAGGCGTGATGACGCTTCCCACGCCGACATAGCTCTCCACACGAACGCCGGGACCGGCAGCCACGCGATACGCGGTGATCTTGCCGGGACAAGGCCTAAACCCGTTGTCGGGGTCTTCGGCGTTGATACGAAACTCGATGGCATGACCCTGAGCTTCGCTCAAATCGCGCTTGAGACAGGAGATGGGCTCTCCGGCGGCAATGCGCAACTGCTCTTTGATGATGTCGATACCCGACACCTCTTCGGATACGGGATGCTCGACCTGCACACGCGTGTTCATTTCCATGAAATAAAAACGCCCTGTTTCATCCAAAAGAAACTCGATGGTACCGGCATTGCGGTAATCGACGGCACGAACAGCACGCAACGCCGCCATGGCAAGCTGCTTGCGTATGCCCGAAGACACCACCGTGGAGGGGCTTTCCTCGATCAGTTTCTGATGACGACGCTGTACCGAGCAGTCACGCTCGGGAAGCGCGATTCTGTTTCCGAAATCATCGGCCAAAACCTGCACTTCGATATGACGGGGATGGGGCACGAGCTTTTCGATATAAACATCGGCACACCCAAACGCCGCTTCGGCTTCGGCCCTTGCCGCGGTGAACTGAGCCTCCATCTCGTTTTGGCTCCACACCTCGCGCATGCCTTTGCCGCCGCCGCCCGCGGATGCTTTGATCAAAACCGGATAACCGATGTTCGATGCGTAATTGACAGCCGCAACAGTCGATTCGACGATGCCTTTGGAACCCATGATGATGGGAACGCCGCAAGCGTGCATGGTTTCCTTGGCGCGTGCCTTATCACCCATCAGGCGGATGCTTTCGGGAGAAGGGCCGATCCAAACAAGGCCGTTTTCGATGACCTTTTCGGCAAAGTCGGCATTCTCCGCCAAAAACCCGTAGCCCGGATGAATGGCTTGCGCCTTGGTGTTGAGGGCCGCGGATATGATGTTGTCCATGTTCAGATAGCTTCTTGAGGCCTGTGCGGGTCCGATACATACCTTTTCGTCGGCATAAGCGACCGGATACGTATCCGTATCCGCTTCGGAATACACCGCAACGGTCTTGACGCCCAACTCCTTGCAGGCGCGCATGACACGCAACGCAACCTCTCCTCTGTTTGCTATGAGTACTTTTTCAAACATGATCGTTATCCGTTTTCGTGTTCGAAATTCCTTTACTGCAGTGCGGAAACGCTGTGGGGCTCGATGTAGAACATGACGGTGCCGTATTCGACCGGATCGCCGTCCTTGAGACAAACCTTGCGAACGACACCCATCTCCTCGGCGGTGACCTCGTTCATGAGTTTCATGGCCTCAACGATGCACAGCGTCTGGTTTGCGGTGACCTCATCGCCTTCCTGAACAAACGGAGGCTCGCCGGGTGCCGGCGCAACATAAAACGTGCCGACCATCGGTGCCTTGACGGCATAGCAGCCCTCCATACCCTCATCAACCGGTGCCGGGGCAGCCTGTTTGGGGGTGGCAGAGGCAACGGCGGCGGGAGATGAGGCAGCCGCGGGGGCCGCTTGTCCGGCAGAAACGGCGCCCGGCATTCTCACCGAGATTCTCATGCCTTCTTCTTCGACGACAATCTCACCCACGCCGCTTTCTTCGGCGACTTTGACCAATTCACGAATCTGATTGATGTCCACGTAGTCCTCCTCTTTGGTGGAACTGCTTTCGGTAGCGAGCATAAAATCGACGTTGCCGGAGGTGCGATGTTTGGTCAGATACGTGCGTGCTTCCGTCGGGAACAGCGCGTACATCAAAACATCTTCCTCGCTCTTTGCGAGATCTCCGATTTCCGCGGCAACTTCGTCATAGGTGGTGGTAACCAGCGAACCCGGCGCCACATCCGGAGGCAGAATCTCGGATGATTGCACGACCTTGGCAACCACATCGGGATCCATCTTTCCGGGAGCTTTGCCGTAGTATCCGCATATGAAATCCCTCATCTCCTTGGAGATGACGCTCCAGCGTTTTCCCGTGATGACGTTGAACACCGCCTGCGTTCCGACGATTTGGCTCATCGGCGTCACAAGCGGCGGATAACCGACTTCGGCACGAACGCGCGGAATCTCCGCGATGACCTCGGGCAGACGATCGGCTGCCTTTTGTATCTCGAGCTGGCTGACCAGATTCGACATCATGCCGCCGGGAACCTGGTGCGTGTGAACCTGCATATGCATCAGGGAAGAAACGCCGCGCTTGTAGTGATTGCGCTCGCGCACCTCTTCCCAGTAATTTGCTATCTCGAACAGCAAATTCAAATCCAAACCGGTGTCGTAGCGACTCTCCTGCAAGGCAGCCACGATCATCTCCACGGAGGGATGCGAGTTACCGAACGCCAACGGAGCCGACGCGGTATCGGCGATGGCGGCACCGGCTTCGGCCGCTTTGATGATGTTGGCGGGAGCCATACCGCCGACATAATGGGTATGGATATGAACGGGCAAACCGATTTCGGCATTGAGGACCTTGACCATACGCTCGGTACGATAAGGTGTAAGCATGCCGGCCATGTCCTTGATGCAAATGGTATCGGCGCCGAGCTCTTTGAGCTGCTGGGCATATTCGATGAAACTGTCCAAAGTGTGCACCGGAGAAATCGTATAAGAAATCGCTCCCTCGAAATGCGCGCCGCATTCCTTGATGGCCTCGGCGTTGTCCACGACGTTGCGGATGTCGTTTAACGCATCGAACACCCTGAACACATCGATGCCGTTTCTGTGGGCAGCCTTGATGAAGCGGTTGCAGATTTCGCGGGAATAATGCTTGTAGCCGACCAGGTTTTGCCCGCGGGTGAGCATGGCAAGCGGCGTATTGGGGGTTTGCGTTTTGATGGAGCGCAGACGCTCCCAGGGGTTTTCATCCAAAAAACGAAGGCAGCTGTCGAACGTCGCACCACCCCATGCCTCTATGGCCCAGTATCCGACCTTGTCCATCAGCGGCAGAATCGGCAGCATATCGCCGACTTGCATGCGGGTGGCCCAAAGGCTTTGTTGGCCGTCACGAATGGTGGTATCCATAATGGCTAACCGCGACATCTGATCAGCACCTCCTTTTCGGTATCAAGGTTCCGGTAATTCCTACCCAAAACATTGTTTGTTTTCGTATGTATTTCAAACAGGTAATTATACGGCAAAAGGCATATGTATGGGTATCTCGTCGGTCATGTACATGGCAAACCGCTTCGGGATTTGTATAAAATGGCGTACGACAGACATATGCCGCACAAAAGAGAGATGATTCGTATGTCCAAAACCAAATATCCCATCAGCGACGAGTTCTTTCCTTTCAACAAACTCACCCCTCCCTTAAGCCCGAGCATTGCCAAAATGTCGCAGGCGGTCATGGGCATTCCGGGATGGATTTATACCGATAAGGACGTATCGGCACGCCTGGTAAAAATCGATACCTATAAAGACGGAGAAATCGAGCTTTTGATCTTAAACCCCGTTTCCCTTGAAACACCCGCTCCCTGCTTTATCGACATACACGGCGGAGGATTCGTGTTCGAGGGATTTCACAGTCATTTTTCCCATGCCATGACCTATGCCAAAGAGGCGCACTGCGTCGTGGTGTACGTGCGTTATCGTCTGGCTCCCAAATATCCTTTTCCCTATCCCCAAGAGGATTGTTATTACGCTCTGCGATGGGTTTTCGAAAACGCGGAGGATCTCGGCATCGACAAAAACAGAATCGGTATCGGCGGAGACAGCGCGGGAGGCACGCTTGCGGTGACCTCATGCATGCTTGCGCGTG
>JAGCZM010000063.1 GCA_017960005.1 Eggerthellaceae bacterium | reverse complement strand
TTATATTAAAACAAGAAATGATGCCTTGCAAGAATTATTTTATCGATCGGCATACATCGACGGCATCAATTAAACTGCTTACCTTATCAAAGGGACAGTACTCGATCGAATTCTTGCGGTCGAAGAATATCGGATGAAACCCCACGTTAAACGAAGCGCCGTCGGCCTCTGTCAAATCGCCGATATGAACGCATTCTTGAGGCGTGACACCCATCCTTTTTGCCGCCAGTCGAAATATCCTGGGATCGGGTTTTTGACAGTCGACTTCGGCCGAAGACACCACATCGTCGAAGTATTCTCTGATGCCCATATAACCGAGCAATACCGCCAAATCGTCGCTCCAGTTGGAAATGACGCCCAGCTTGTATCCTGCGAGTTTTAAGGAATCGAGACAATCGATGACATCGTCAAACAACTTCCAATGACGGTTGTCATCAAACATTCCGTGCACTCTTACGACCAGCTCGTCATGAGGTTTGGGAATGTTGAGCTCTTCTGCCAAAAGCCTAAACATGGTGATATAAAGCTTGTATACCGAATCCCGGGTGCACCAAAGCCGGGGATCGTGGGCGTATTGCTCTTCGTAGTATTCGTCCATGATATGTCCGCGCATGAATGCTTCTTCCAAAGAAACGTCGTATCCCATATCGCGTGCCACGGATACAAACACTTCTTCCACGGAAGGATACGGCCTAATCAAGGTACCGCCGACATCGAAGAACACCGCTTTGATTGCCATGAGATTTCCTTTGCAAAACATCTTGCTTGCTTTTGTTTTGGTGGAATTATATCCGCCAAAACAAATTGTTTTTGTCCGTATATCAAAAAAAGCCGTCGCATCAAAGCGACGGCTTTCACGATATCTGGTGTCGGAGGCGGGATTTGAACCCGCACGCCCGTTGCAGGCACAAGCACCTCAAGCTTGCGTGTCTGCCGTTCCACCACTCCGACAAGAAGCGATGCTCAAATCCTCTACTGGGCGATTGATCCCTGCGGATAAATAAGCATCAAAACGATCAAAGAAACCATGAAGATGACAGCCAGAATGATGGTGATGCGGTCCAAATTCTTCTCGATGATACCGGTACCGGTCTGAGTCGAATACAAGGAGCTGGCAATCATATCCGAAATACCGGTTCCCTTGCCGGAATGCAGCAGGATGAAAATTATCATGCCCACACCGGAGAGCACCAATAAGACGATGAATACGATCATTAAAGCTTCCACGATTACTTCCTTTAATCCTTTTGCGAACGGGTAATCCCGAATTTTCGCAAGGAAGGGATTATAGAGCAATGTATGTTAAGACGCAAGCAAAGAAGTGCCGGTCATCTCTTGCGGTTTGTCGATGCCGATGATGTCCAAAATGCTCGGAGCGATGTCGCATAAAGCCCCGATTTTGCCCTCGATCAGATGCATGTTTTTGCCGGTGTAATCAACCAATGCAAACGGTACGAGCGCACAGGTATGGGCGGTATGAGGAGTACCGTCATCGCACACCATTTTGTCGGCATTGCCGTGGTCGGCGGTAACCAAACATACACCGCCTTTTTGCTTCATATGCTCAAGTATGCGTCCAATGGAAGAATCGACCGTCTCCACGGCCTTGATGGCCGCAGAAAGCACTCCGGTATGC
Source organism: Eggerthellaceae bacterium (assembly GCA_017960005.1). GTDB lineage: Bacteria > Actinomycetota > Coriobacteriia > Coriobacteriales > Eggerthellaceae > RGIG10264. The sequence goes on along the minus strand of JAGCZM010000063.1, from coordinate 2,139 downwards.
CCCACCATGTCACAGTTTGCGTAATTGACGATATAGACATCGGCCGCATCACGCTTTATTGCGTCACAAAGCGAATCGGTAACCTCAACGGCACTCATCGAAGGTTTTAAATCGTAGGTGGCAACTTTCGGGCTGGGAATGAGACATCTTTGCTCAATCGGTTTTTCTTCTTCTTTGCCTCCGTTGATGAAGAAGGTCACGTGGGCGTATTTCTCGGTTTCGGCAATATGGAATTGACGCAGGTTGTTGCTTGCCAAAACGTCGGCAAGCACGTTATCGGGAAGATCTTTCTCGAAAATCACGGAAGCTTTGATGGTCGGGTCGTATTCGGTCAGACAGGCAAAAGAAACACTCGGATGAACACCGCGTGCAAACTTATCGAAATCCTCATCGACAAACGCTCTCGTTATCTCTCTTGCCCTGTCGGGTCTGAAGTTGAAAAACACCACACCGTCTCCGGTTTGGATACCGCGCCTGTCAAAAGATACCGGTTCGACGAACTCATCGGTGATGCCGGATGCATATGAGGCATCGATGACGCTGATGACGTCGCAATCGATCGGATTATCCGAAGAAACCATGCAATCGTATGCCTTTTGCACTCTCTCCCATCGATTGTCGCGATCCATCGCGAAATAACGGCCCATGACCGAAGCAATCGACACATCGACATCCGGATAACGAAGCGCCAAAGCATTGATTTTCCCAAGCAACGCTTGCAGATAGGTTTTTGCGCTTGTCGGAGGCACATCGCGTCCGTCCAAGAAACAATGTATGCGCATGTGTTTGATACCGCTTTGAGCGGCGACATCAATTAAAGCGTAAAGGTGCTCGCTGTTGGAATGAACGCCTCCGTCCGACAACAGTCCCATGAAGTGAAGCACATGATTTGTATCCATCGAAGAGACAAGTCTTTGCAAGATGTCGTTTTTTGCCAAAGAACCGTCTTGGCACGCTTTGTTTATGCGGGTCAGTTCCTGGTATACGACTCTGCCGGCACCGATGTTGAGATGACCGACTTCGGAGTTACCCATCTGCCCTTTGGGAAGACCCACCTCTTCTTCGGAAGCGTGCAGCAACGTATGGGGACAGGTTGCAAACAGATTGTCGAGGACGGGAGTGTGCGCTTGGGATATGGCATTGTAAGGACCGGGTTTATCGATGCCGAACCCGTCCATGATTATCAGGCAAAGCGGTAAATTGCGCGCCATGAATCAATAATCTCCTTACAGGCAAGCCTTGAACAAAGAAGCAAACGAATCCGCCTGCAACGAGGCATTGCCGATTAAAGCTCCGTCGATGTCTTCTTGGGCGATGAGGGCATCGATATTGCCGACATTGACCGACCCGCCGTACAGGATGCGCATGTTCGACGCAATGTCGTCACCGAAGAGCTCCGCTATCTTAACGCGAATCGAGCGGCACATCTCGCCGGCAACCTCGGGAGTGGCCGTTCTCCCCGTTCCGATGGCCCAAACAGGCTCGTAGGCGATGCAACATTCCTTTGCCTCGAATGCATCCATGCCGGCAAACGCCGCATCGATTTGCGCGAGAACAAAAGCTTGAGGATCGGCGTTTTCCCGAACATAGAGGGATTCCCCGACGCAGATGATGGGTTTGATTTTGCCCGAGATCAAAGCTTTGGCTTTCCTGTTGACGTCGTTGTTCGTTTCCCCGAAATACTCGCGACGCTCGGAATGACCGACGATGCAATACATGCAACCCAACTCGGAGAGCATTTCCACCGAAATCTCTCCGGTATAGGCACCGGACTTTTCGTAAAAAACGTTTTGAGCGCCGAGCGATATCTTGCATTTATCGAAATCGAACACGGTTTTGACCGGCTTGATGCCGATATACGGCGGACAGATGACGACATCGACTTTGTCCTCGTATCCGGAATTGAATCTGTTGGAGATCTCCTGGGCAAGCACGACGCTTTGACCCAGCGTGTTGTTCATCTTCCAGTTGGCAACCATCAAAGGTTTTCTCGTCATGGCATACCCCGTTTCGACAAAGTTTCGATACGACGCAATTTTAACGTCTGAGCGCCTCGACGCCCGGCAACAATTCGCCTTGAACAAGCTCCATGGAAGCACCGCCGCCCGTGGAGATAAAAGTCACTTCATCGGCGAGTTT
>JAGCZM010000062.1 GCA_017960005.1 Eggerthellaceae bacterium | reverse complement strand
TATATCTCATAGCCGGCGGCCTCGCCGACGGCATGTTCGACCACAACAGGACAGCTTCCCGTCGAAAGATTCAATATCGCCAGTTTGCATAAAGGCTTTGCGATGGCGGTGGGTATCAGGCAGGCCGCAACACGATCGTCGTTTGACCATACCAAAGTTCCGTAGGGAAGCTCGTAGGTTGCCAGCAAGCCCATGTGCTTGTCGGCTTCTTCGGAGTAGTCGTAGGTATCCAGTGTGGTGACTTTGTCTTCGGGGACACTGACGATTTTGATACCGCTGTCCTCGTTTCTGGTGGCACGATAGATGAGGTATCCGCCGCCACCGAGCGCTCCTGCCGCCGCGATACCGGCCGCTCCGTAGAACAGCGTCCTTCTCGAAAGCAAAATGCCGTCGGGTGTGGAAGAGACATAGGGCGCTCTTCCGTAAGTTGCGCCTTTGGAGACATGGTAGGGTTGCATCGGGGAGTCAAAACCCCGAAGACCGGAATAATCGGCGATATCGAGGGTATGGGCGCCGCGCGATTGTTTGGGAGTTTTGAGATCGCCTTGTGCTTTCATGCGCTGAGCGGGGGTCGATCCGCTCAAAAAGCCGCCTTCGTTTAACCCGTCGGATGACGGCGTATCATAGCTTCGATTGTTTTTGCGCAGCTTCGGCATGAATCCTTAAATTGCGGTACTTCGGGCGGCTTTGGCGACACGAGTTATTGTAGTCGTGTTGTTTTGTTGCGGTTGTCACCCTCGGTTGTTTTTGCTTTACTATAATTGTTTGCACCGTAAGTATACCTTGATGCTTCCGCGCATGGAATGTACGGAAGGGTAACATAATGAGGAGAAAGTCATGGGTAACGAATCTCGCCGCTTATTGTTGGTCGAAGACGAGCAGGCCATTCGTGATGCGGTAGCCGCTTATCTGATGAGAGACGGTTATATCGTCACCGCGGTGGAGGACGGACAATCCGCGCTTGACGAGTTCAGATCGCACCAGTTCGATTTGGTCATCCTGGATTTGATGCTTCCCCGTGTCCCCGGAGAAGTCGTCATCAAAAAGATTCGCGAAACTTCGGATGTACCCGTCATCATGCTCACCGCCAAAGGCGATATCGAAGATCGCCTCATCGGGTTTGAGTTGGGTGCCGACGATTACCAGACCAAACCGTTCAGCCCCCGCGAGTTGGTATCCCGCGTGCGTGCCGTGCTTCGCCGCGTTCATTCCGACACCGAACCGCAAAGAGAGATTTTCGAGTTCGGCGATCTGACACTTGATGTGTCCGCGCACAAGGTCTTCGTCAAAGGCGAGGAAGTGGCGCTGACCGCCGCCGAGTTCAAGTTGCTGACCACGCTTTGCCGTTATCCCGGTCGTGTATACAACCGTATGGAACTTGTCACCAAGGTATTGGGATACGATTTCGAGGGATATGAGAGAACCATCGACAGCCATGTCAAGAATCTGCGCGCCAAGATCGGTGACGATCCGCACAATCCCAAATGGCTTTATACCGTGCACGGCGTCGGCTATCGTTTCGAGGACCCGACCAAATCCAATTAACCGACAAATTCTTTTCCTCTCTTTTATGCGTCGCCTCAATAATCGGGGCGACGCTTTTTTGAAAAACCGATGCATTTGAGTGGGTGTACGGTGAGAACGGTGTGCGGTTTTTTGATTACAATTACGGCATGCAGAAATCCGAGCAAATAAAAGAACGCGTTTCGTTCATAAACGCCATCAGAGGTGCCATTTCCAAAATACCTTATACGGCACGTATGGTATCCACGTTCGTGTTGGTTGCCGCAACCACCGGCATTGTCACATTGGGCGTGGTTTCTTTTGTTTGGGAAAACCACTTCAATACCTATACCAACGAAAACATGGGCGCTCTTGTCGAGCGTCTTGCGGAAAACATCGCGGACGGTTACGCGGACGGCATGGCCGCGTCATCGGGTGGCGCCGAAGGCCAGCAATCCGATTCGATCGCTCCCGAACCGCCCGATCCTTCGGTAATTCTCGCTTCGGCATCCGTCGGTCCCATCGAGAGCATGCGC
>JAGCZM010000061.1 GCA_017960005.1 Eggerthellaceae bacterium | reverse complement strand
CTCGTCGCGCTCTCCCTCACCGATGACGATTCTTCCGGAAAACTCGATATCGTTGAAGGCTTCGCGCATGACGCTTGTCGCCGCTTGGTCGGCGGCAACTTTGTCGCCTTTGCCGTTGTAGGCTGCGCAGGCAATGGCGGCTTTTTGTGCGACATCCATGATTTCGGAAATACGTGCGGGATTCATATGCCCATTCCTTTCAGATTGACGTTTTATGAAATGATAGCCTCAATTCATTGTATCGTTTGCGTTCATAAACCCTTTTTGACAAACCTAACCGCAAAATGCGCATCGGGAGATCCCGGATACAACTTCGTCGCAAAGCAACCTTTGCCTTCGACCGCGTCCAACCTAAACCCTTTGCCCTCATCGGAGTCCAAAAACGCTTTGACGACACACGTGTTTTCTTTTGATGTTATCGTACAGGTCGCGTATCCCAAATATCCGCCGTCTTTGACGTGATGAGATGCACTCTTCAGCATCAAAAGACCGGTATTTGCAAGCTCATCGATTGCGGAGGGTTTGATGCGCCATCTGATTTCGGGATGACGGCGAAGCGTGCCCAATCCCGAGCAGGGCGCATCGATAAACACCATATCGAACTTTTCGTCATTGACGGCAGCGGACAAATCGGTTGCATCCCCCGTCAAAACATCATCGACGTGCACGCCGTACTGTACAACCCTCTTTTTGATGATTTCGCTTTTGAACCCGAGATTGTCAAGGGTGCAATAACGCGCTATCTGCCTGCCGTAATACTCGTTTGCAAAGCTTTGTATCAAAATGGTTTTGGTGGCTCTGCCCGCACCAATCTCCAAGAAGGATTTCGGCTCGTCGATGGGCATGATGTTTTGCACGACAGCCTGCGATGCCGCATCGGCGACCAAAAGCTGACCTGATTTGAGCATTTTGGATAACGCGGGATCCTGCAAGATACGTGAATTGTCGAGTTTTGCGCAGTTTGCGATTTGTCGGCCGTCGATCTCCACGGCCGAATATGGCGCATGAATCTTTATAAGCGTCTTTTCGAATGACCCGATATCGGATTTGATCGTGTTGAGCGCAACAAACAGCGGGGCCGGTTCGTTTGATTCCTTCATGAAATATCCCGCATCGACCTCGCCGAGTTCTTCTATAACCATATCGGAGAGCCATTGCGGAAACGCGTAAAAGCGCGCAAACGCCTCTTTGTCGGTATAGGGGTTTCCGAAAGGAAACTCTTCTTTTGCCTTGACGATACGACGAAGTATCGCGTTGACAAAGCCGGTTGCGTTGGGATTGAACGTTCTGACCAAGCGTACGCCTTGATCGACTGCCGCATGAGCGTCTTTATTCAGATACAGGATTTCGTAGGTGGAGATACGCAATACGTCGCGTACGTTTTCATCGGCATCGGAAGCGGAGTTCATGCATCGGTCAATAACCTCATCCAAAGTGCCCACGCAAGACACGACACCGAGTATCAGCCTTGTTGCAAAAGCCCTGTCTTCCCTGCTCATCGACGAAGTATCGATGTTTGCATCGATGATATCGGATGCATACGCATCACGCTCGCGGATTATGCGGGTACAAAACAGCGCCATCTCACGTGCAGGAGACAGTGTTTTATGACGTTTGGTATCATCGGGCATAACCCGTTTTGCTTTATTGTTGATGTTCTTCTTATACTCAGCCACGGATTTCCTCCCAAGACTCAACGGAGGAATCCTTCAGTTGCAAACCGGCACAGAAAGCCGATGCATCCATGACGTTTTTGCCGTCGGGTTTGACCTTATCGACGCACAGCCATCCGTCATTGAGTCTCAAATACAGCTTTTTGGATTTGTAAAGCACGCAACCGACCGGCTTGTCTTCCCAATCCGTCTCGCAAACAGAAGCTGAAGTGACGGTCAATGTCTTGTTTGCCACGATGCATTTGCACGGATGAGCCGCCGATGAGGCAAGTACCTTTCTCTTTGCCAAAGCCAAACCGTCTCCGAAGTTCAAGTTCAGCTCTCCTTTGGCGATTTTGGGTGCAAAGGTGACCTTTGAATCTTCTTGGGGTATCCATACGAGATCGCCAAAACCTTTCGATTGGATGTTTTCGATTACGTCGGCAAGCAAATCGGCACCGAGACAAGCTAATTCTTCGGTCAGTTCGGCAGATTTTTTATCGGATGCGTCGACGGCGCCGTACGCGCAGTACGGACCGGTGTCCATCCCCTCTTCCATGCGCATGATCGATACGCCCAAACGCTCATCCCCGTTTAAGATCGCACGCTCGATGGGAGCGGCTCCCCGATATGCGGGAAGAAGACTCGCATGGACGTTGATGCATCCGTATCGGGGAATCTCCAGGATTTCCTTGGGCAGAATGCAGCCGTAGGCGGCAACCGCGATGATATCGGGATTGATACGTTTGATAAGAGAGATTATCGCTTCGTCCCGAAGGCTTTTGGGCGTAAACACTTCGATACCGAGGTCTTGGGCACAAAGCTTGACTTCGCTTGGCTCCAAAGATTTACCGCGCTTCCTGATTGCGTCAGGGCGGGTAAAAACGCATACGACATCGAACTCAGAAGCCAGTTTCTCAAGAATTGTTTCCGCGAAACGCGGTGTTCCCATAAATAAGATTCTCATAGCTTCAACGGTTCTTTCTATGCGGTTTTTGACGTTTGATTAAAGATTACCCGACATCGCCGGGTTTGGCATGGTTTTTCAGGGCTTCTTCATATCGGGCCAAGGTTTCTTCCTTGTCCTGCGGATCAGAAGATTCGATTAATGTGACTCCGTTTAAGTGGTCGATTTCGTGCTGCAGGCATCTGCCCAGCAAACCATCGGATTCGATGGTTTGAAGACGCCCGTCCAAATCGAAATAATTTACCTTAACCCAAGGTTTTCTCTTGATGGGGACCGATATGCCCGGCACGGACAGACATCCCTCATCGTCGATTTCCTCCTCACCTTTTGTCAGGATGATTTCGGGATTGACCAAAACAATGGGGTTTTGCTCTTCGGATTCCAAATCGCAATCGACGACAATCAGGCGCTTTGATACTCCGACCTGAGGAGCCGCAATCCCCACCCCGTTGGCGCGATACATCAAATCGGCCATACCTTTCGCAAGTTTTCTCAAAGAGGGATCTCCGACAACGCAAGGAGACGCGACCTTGGAAAGGATCGGGTTGGGATACGTGATTATTCTCATAATCGAAAGCATCAAAGCACTCTGATTCTCAAATGCATTTACTTATCGGCAACGATTTCCTTGATGGAAGCGGCGATGCCTGCCAAACCCTGCATATCCGAAGGAATGATGAGCTTGGTTGCTTGACCCTCGGAAACCTTGGCCAAAGTCTCGTAAGACTTCAGTGTCAAAACCGCGGTGTCTGCTTTTGCCTCGCGAATCATGCGGATACCTTCGGCGTTGGCTTGCTGCACGTTCAAGATTGCCTGAGCTTCACCTTCGGCCTCGCGGATCTGACGCTCTTTTTCCGCTTCGGCAGCCAAGATGATCTTTTGCTTTTCCGCTTCGGCGGCCAAGATGATGCTTTGCTTGTTACCTTCGGCGATGGTGATGGCGGATTGCTTCTCGCCTTCGGCAAGCAAGATGGCCTGACGCTTTTCGCGCTCCGCTTTCATCTGCTTTTCCATTGCCTGCTGAATCGCCATGGGCGGGGTGATGTTTTTGACCTCGACGCGGTTTACCTTGATACCCCAAGCGTCGGTCGCTTCATCGAGGATGGAGCGCATCTTGGCATTGATGGTGTCACGGGAAACGAGAGTGGTATCCAAATCGAGATCGCCGATGATGTTACGCAACGTGGTTGCGGTCAGATTCTCGATGGCGTTGATGGGATACTCGACGCCGTAGGAGTAAAGCTTGGGATCAACGACCTTGAAGAAGACGACAGTGTCGATGGACATGGTGACGTTATCTTTGGTGATAACCGGTTGCGGCGGAAAGTCGTAAACCTGCTCTTTCAAGGACATGATGGGACGCACCTTGTCGATGAAAGGAACTTTCATATGAAGGCCGTTGTACCAAACGGTCAAGTACGAGCCCAAACGCTCGACAACGCGCGCCTCTGCCTGCCCCACGATGAAAATGCATCGTATGAACAAGATGACGAGAATGGCCGCCAACACGGCCAAGAAGATATACAACATCGAATCGGGCATTTTATTCCTCCTTTGGTGTGTCGATTCGTTTAAGCTTTGAGCTCTACGATAAGTTTGACGCTTTCCTGGCCCACGACGGTGACCACCGACCCTGCCGGGATGATGGCATCGTTGCTGCTTTTGGCAGACCAAGTCATACGGTCGTCGGTTTCGATGCGACCCATGAGCAAATCGTTGTTGATCTCCTCGATGACAACGGCGGTACGACCGACGTTGGAAGGCTCGGCTTTCAGGCCCTTTGCCCTGGTTTTCAAGATTAACGGACGCAGGAATACCAAGCACAATATCGAAATCACGATAAACACGATGATCTGAATAAAGATATTGTCGGTAAACAACGCAACCATGAATGCCGCAAAACCGCCGACCACAAACCACAAAGTGATCATGCTGACCGTAGCGATTTCGATGATGCCGGCGATGACGATGATACCGAGCCAAACATAGACATCAATCATTTATAGCTTGCACCTCCGATTAATTCATTACTCGGAAAAGTATAAACCTCATCATGCGACATATATGACTCTCGGGATGTTTCGTAATCCATCTGAAACTCAACGAAACCCCTTAAAAAACAAGCTTATGAATTGATACGTGCCTTTTTCTTTGCGGCAACTTCTTTTTGCATGGAAGATATCATTTCGAAATACGTTTTCTCGTCATCGG
>JAGCZM010000060.1 GCA_017960005.1 Eggerthellaceae bacterium | reverse complement strand
GCGGGCTTTTGATATGTATCTGAAGAGTTTGGTATTAAAAGGATTCAAATCGTTTGCCGACCGTACGGTCATCAACCTCGAACCCGGCATTACCGCCATCGTGGGACCCAACGGATCGGGCAAATCCAACATATCCGATGCCGTCATTTGGGTATTGGGAGAAAGAAACGCCAAATACCTGCGCGGACAAAACATGGAAGACGTCATCTTCTCCGGATCCGGCTCCAGAAAACCCGTGGCAAGTGCCGAGGTAGAGCTGGTTTTGGACAACAGCGACGGAACTTTGCCGGTCGATTATTCGGAAGTGACCATCGGCAGACGCATGTATCGCACCGGAGAAAGCGAATATTTCATAAACGGGGTGCCGAGCCGTCGTCTCGATATCCTGGAGATATTGCATGATTCGGGTCTGGGTATGGGAACGCACTCCATCATCTCCCAGGGCCAGCTCGATGCGATTCTGAAGAGTAAACCAGAAGAAAGACGCTCTCTCATCGAGGAAGCCGCCGGTGTCTTGAAACACAAGCAAAACAAGGAAAAAAGCGAGCAAAAGCTCGAGTTGATGGAACAGCATCTGACGCGCGTCAGGGACGTGACCGCCGAAGTGCAGCGCCAGCTCGGTCCGCTTGAGAGAAAAGCCTCCAAAGCGTTGGCTTACGAGGAAGTGTTCGGAGAATTGAGCGGCCTTGAACTTTCTTTGGCTGTCGACGATCTGCGCATCCTGCAGGATGCTTGGAACAAAAACTCCGATGCGGAAGCCTCGTTGACCGTGGAGCTCGAGGAGAAAAGAGAAGCCATTCGTCTGGCCGATGCAAAATTGGAAGAAATCCAATCGCAGATGAGCAAGGCATCCATCGAATCGGGAGAGATTGCCGGAAAGTTCAGGGCGGTAAGCGCGGTATCCGAGCGCATAGATTCGGGATTGGCGTTGATGCGCGAGCGCAAACGCAATGCCGTTGCCCGTATTGAGGAGACAGAGAGCTCCATCGTCCGCGATTCGGAGAAACTTTCTTCTTTGCAAAGCGAGCTTGTCGCGTATCAATCACAGGCTGATGAGGCAAACAAAGCCCATTTGCAGATCAAAGAGTCTTTGGCTTTGCTTCGGGCACAATCCGATGCGGCAAAAGAAGAGCGCAAACGCATCGAAGAGCATATTTCTCAAAACGAGCAGGTAATCAGGGATTTGGTTTCCAAAACGGAAGTGTTGCGCAAAAACGCCACCGCTTCGCGTGAGGCAATGAGCGAGTCCGAAGTCCGGATCAAGGTATTGCAGGCACGTCTTGATGAGTTAAACGAGCAACTTCCCGATATGCAAAAGAGCGCCGATGAGGCCAAAGCATCGTATGCGTTATTGATCGAGTCTTCCAAATCCATCGAGGCTCAGGCCAAAGAGGCAGCCGACGATCTGGCTCATGTTTTGCGCGCCGAACGGGAAACATCCCGTTTGCGCGATGAGGTACGATTGCAACTTGCCAATGCGCAGGTGCAATGCGGCGCTCTTGAAGCGATAGAACAATCCGAAGAGGTGTTTTCCAAAGCAGCGGAGCAAATCAAAGACGTCCTTTCTCAAAAGGGCAAAACCCTAAAGCGCCTCTCCGAAGTGATAAATGTGCAAAAGGAATACCAAGCGATTGCCGAAGCATTGCTCGGAGATGACGTCAACGCGTTTATGATCGAGCGTGAAGAGGTCATGGACGAGGTGTTTGCGGTGCTTGACTCGAAGGATGAGCCTTTATCCGGACAAGCCCATATGCTCATGGATGCGCGCAGCGCTTCCCTTTGTGCTCAATTGACAAATGAGCGCGCAAGTGTCCTTAAAGCAAACCCATCTTATGTCGCGTTGGTCGATTGCATGACCTATCCCGATGCGTTCAAAAACATCATCGGCGCGATGCTGGGGGATGTTATCGTATGCCCGGATATGGTGTCTGCTTATAAGGCTTCCAAAGAGCATGCGGGCAATGTTCGGTTTGTATCGATTGACGGATGCATCTTCTATCCCTTCGGCAAGGTATCATATGTGGCCGACGACGATACCCGTGAATCCACTTTGAGCCGTCAAAGTAAAATCAGGGCTCTCAAAGAGCAGATAGAGGGTTTGCAAAGCGAGCTTGATGCCCATGTTGCGAAGCATGCAAAGCTCTCCGACGAGCTCAAAGCTGCCCAGGAGCGCAGCATGACGCTGTCGCGTGAGGCCGCTGAATCTTCCGCCAAGGTCGAAGTTGCGCTTTCCCAGGCAAAAGAGCTCAACATGAAGTTTAATGAAGGTGTTTCTTTCTTCGAAAACACCGCAAAAGACATCGCTTCGTTAAGCGGAGATATTTCTTCCAAGATGCCGATGGTTTTATCCATCGAATCCCAAATAGAAGAAGCCGAAGAAACGCGCAAACAGACCATGGCTTCTTTGGCGGAATGGTATGCGCTTTTGCCCAAAGCCAAAGAAGACGAGGCAAGCGCAAACGAGGCGCTCAACGCGGCCGAAGTTCGGTATGCATCCACATCCGAGCGTGCCTCTTACGCCAAGTTGGTGTGCGATGCGCGCAAAAACGAGATTCGCGATGCCGAGGAGCGCAGACAGACAAGCCAAATCGTCATCAATCGCAAAAAGATATCCATCGAGCGCATTTCTTCTTTGATCGTCCGTATCGAGTCGTTGCGCTCAGGCATCGACGAGAAGGCCGTGATGGCTCAAAGCCTTTCCGATGCGCAAACGCAGGCGGTTTCCGGATTGGCGCAGCGCGCAAACGAAGCCCATATGGCATCGCGTCAATCCCATGACGCATGGGATACGGTTAACGCCAAACTCTCCGAAGTACGTATCGAGAAAGGCCGTTTGGAACTTAAGGTTCGTGCCGCTACCGATACCATCGAGGTCACCTGCAAGACCCCGCTTGAAATTGCGCTTCGTCTCGAGCCGCTGCAAAACCGCGAAGAGGTCGAAGACCGTGCCGTCAGGTTGCGCAAACGTATCGCCAACATGGGAACCATTAACCCCGATGCCGCCCGCGAATACAAACAACTCAAATCGAGATTTGATTTCTTGGTTTCGCAGTTATCCGACATGGATGCGGCCAAGCGTGCATTGACAAAGATCTCCAGAGTCATCGACGATCGCATGAAAACCGACTTTATCGAGACATTTGATGCGGTAAACCAAAACTTCAAAGAGATATTCGCGTTGTTGTTTCCGGGCGGATATGCGCAGCTGTCTTTGGATAATCCCGACGATCTCGAAAACGCCGGCATAGAGATATCCGCTCAACCCCTCGGCAAGAAGATAAACAAGCTTTCTTTGCTCTCCGGCGGCGAGAAATCACTGACCGCGTTGGCATTGTTGTTTGCGATTTATCGTCATCGCAATGCGCCGTTTTATATCCTTGATGAGGTCGAGGCGTCTTTGGACGACACCAACTTGCGCCGTTTGGTATCCTATGTAGACGCACAGCGCCAAAGCATCCAGCTCATCATGATCACCCATCAGCGTAGAACCATGGAGATCGCCGATACCTTATACGGCATCAGCATGCAAAAAGACGGCGTCACCAAAGCCATCAGCCAAAAACTCGAGTACGCCTTAAAGAGCGCTCGGTAAGGATAAATACACGTGGGATTGTTCGACAAAATAGCCAAAGGACTGAGCCGTTCGAGAGAAAAACTCTCCGGAGGGCTTTCCGAGATATTCGGGCGGAGTAGTTTTGACGAGGATTTCTGGGACGATTTGGCCGAAACCCTGATTCTGTCGGATGTGGGGGTGCCGACCACGGATACCATCATCGACGAGCTTAAGACCAAGGTCCGCAAAGAAGGTATCAAAGATCCTCAAGAGGCCAAAGAATGCCTCAAAGAATGCATGGTCAATCGCTTTGCGCAACCGCAAAACGACATCTTCGAAGAAAAAGGCGCCTGCGTGCTGTTTGTCGGTATCAACGGTACCGGCAAAACCACCACGGTGGGCAAGATAGCCAAACAGCTGCATGATGAGGGTAAAGCCGTCATCCTCGGCAGTGCCGATACGTTCAGGGCGGCAGCGATTGAGCAGTTGGATGTATGGGCCAAACGCGCAAACGTCGAGGTTGTTTCCCGCGAACGCGGAAGCGATCCCGCCGGCGTGTGCTATTCGGCAATAGAGCGCTTGGAGGAAACGGATGCCGATATCGTGCTCATCGATACGGCGGGACGCCTTCATACATCCGCCGATTTGATGCGCGAGCTTCAAAAATGCGTTTCGGTGGTGAGAAAGCGCAACAAGGCAGGTGTTTATACCGTGTTGGTCATCGATGCGACCACCGGGCAAAACGGGCTTGTACAGGCTCGTGAGTTCGATAAGGCACTCGATATCGATGCGCTCATCATCACTAAATTGGACGGCAGCGCCAAGGGAGGCATTGCGCTTGCCATATCGTCCGAACTCAATCTGCCCATTCTCAAGATCGGCGTGGGCGAGGGTTTGGATGACTTGAGAGACTTCGAGGCAAAAGCCTTTATCGAGGCATTGGTGGGGTAATGACGGGATGTTTGAATCTTTATCCGAAAAACTGCAATCGATTTTTTCCGGGCTGAGAGGAAAAGGAAAGCTTTCCGAGGGCGACATCGACAACGCGATGCGTCAAATCCGCATGGCGCTTTTGGAGGCCGATGTCAATTTCAAGGTAACGAAATCCTTCATCGAATCCTGCAAAGCGCGCTGTCTGAGCGCCGAGGTCATGGAATCGCTTACTCCTGCGCAAAATGTCATAAAGATCGTGCTCGATGAGCTGACGTTGCTTTTGGGATCGTCTTCATCCAAGCTCGAGTTTTCCAGCAGGATACCCAATGTCATCATGCTCGTGGGCCTGCAGGGATCCGGTAAAACCACCGCCGCATCGAAGTTGGCTTATTTGCTCAAACAGCAAAATCATTCGCCGCTTTTGGTTGCGTGCGACGTTTATCGTCCCGCTGCGGCCGATCAATTGGAGACCCTGGGCGGAGAAATCGGCGTCAAGGTCTATCGCAGCGACAAAAAAGATCCCGTTGTCATTGCCAAAGAAGGTGTCAGATTTGCCATCGACAACCTGCGCGATGTGGTCATCATCGACACCGCGGGCAGACT
>JAGCZM010000059.1 GCA_017960005.1 Eggerthellaceae bacterium | reverse complement strand
GACCTCATGCATGCTTACGCGTGACAGAAAAGACGACATCAAAGTGCTGTTCCAGCTGCTTTTGTATCCCTGGCTCGACGGCAGAAACACCAGCGAGTCCTATCGCAAATACACCGACACTCCGATGTGGAGCTCGTCTTTATCCGAATCCGTCGGTCCGCTTCTTGCTCCCGACATCGACTCTCTTCCTTTGATGTTCACATCGCCGGTCGAAGCGGACAGCTTCGAGGGACTGCCTCCCGCTTATATCGAAGTGGCCGAGTTCGACCCCTTGCACGATGACGGCGTTTATTATGCGCAGCTGCTCAACGAAGCAAGCATCCCCGTCGTCCTCCACGAAACCAAAAACACGATGCACGGATTTGATGCGAAGATCAACGCGCCGACCACCCAAGCCATGCTCAAAAAACGCATCGACTTCATGAACGGCATGTTCGCCCAAAACAAAAAAGCCGCCTATCTTTAGGCGGCTTTTGTTTCTTATGAATAAAAAGAACTAGACGCGTTTGATGACGCGGCCGTCTCTGGTGTCGATCTGCAGGATGTTGCCGATTTCCACAAAGGTAGGAACCTGCAAAACAACGCCGGTCTCCATGGTGGCGGGCTTTAAGGTGTTGGTTGCGGTATCGCCCTTGAAGCCGGGTTCGGTTGCGACAACCTCCAGCTCGACAAACATTTGAGGTTCGAGGCTGATGAGCTCATCGCCCGCATACAAAAGGGTGGCCTCATCGTTTTCTTTGAGCCATTTTGCCGCATCCCCCACGAAATCCGCGTTGACGGCTACCTGCTCGTAGGTATCCAAATCCATGAAGTTGTAATCCGTGCCGTCGTTGTAGAGATACTGCATCTTCTTGGAATCCAAGCGAACGGATTCGAACTTGGTGCCGGCATTAAACGTGTAATCCACCACACGGCCGGTTTTGATGTCGCGAAGCTTGGTGCGCACAAAAGCGCCTCCCTTGCCCGGTTTGACATGCTGGAACTCGACAATCGTGCACAACTTGCCGTTGTATTCAATGCACATACCGTTCTTAAAATCAGCGGTACTGATTGCTGCCATAAATCCTCCTCAAAAACAAACCCGGCATTGCCCTTTTGTTCGCGGACAATACCGTAAAAAATGACCGCTATATTATAGCCAAGTTGTGATTTTGACGGGTAAAAACCTCAAACCCTTCTTGTGTCACGACACCGAAGTCCTCAAGGCGAAGTCCGAACTTACCGGGAAGATAAATACCCGGCTCAACCGTAACCACGCTCCCGCATAAAAGCAAAGACCGGTTACGGGGATTGAGGCAGGGCTGCTCGTGTATCTGCATGCCCACTCCGTGTCCGAGTCCGTGACCCATGCATCCTTCAAACCCGTGTTCTTTCAAAACGGAGAGGGCAAGCTCATGCATCTGCACACCGCTGACGTCACAACAAAGCGCCGCTTCGACGGCCTCGTTGGCACATACAACCGCATCCCATGCCGTCATGACCTCATCGCTTGGCTTGCCTATGGAAAACACACGCGTCATATCGCTGCAATAACCGTTTTTCTTTGCCCCGAAATCCACCAACACGGGTGTATTTGCTTCGATGCGCTTATCCGACGGAATGGCATGGGGACTTGCCGCATGCTCGCCTGCCGCCACGATGGTGGCAAAGGCGACATCGTCCGCACCGATATCAATCATGTGCCTGTCGAGAAGTACGGCAAGCTCGCGCTCGCTCATGCCGACTTTGACGATGCTTTTGATGTAATCGAATGCAGCGTCGGTTATAGCCTGAGCGGATTTGAGACAATCGATTTCGTAGGGGGTTTTGATTAAACGCACCCCCACCGCAAAATCGCACTCCTCGGACAAAACGACTTTGCCGCTTGCCAAGCTGTCTTTGAAGGTTTCGAGAAAGGAGTTTTTCTCCCGCACGCTCCATGTGTCTTCGACACCGATTACGATGCCTTTTCCCTCAAAAATCTCCCGAATCGTGTTTTGCAGCCATGCCGCATGCGAGATGGGCTCGGCGCTTACCACGATATCGTTTTGCGCCGCATCGACGCAGGCAAGTTCGTATCGGGAATCCGTATGCAAAAACACACCCTTGTCGCAAACGAGCAGGGCGTGGGCGTTTTCCGAATCGAACACGCGCTCAAAGGAGCTGAGATAAGCGATGTCGGTCACATCCCTGACATAGAACGCATCGATGTTTCTCTCTTTCATACACGAAAGAAACTTTTCGATACGCAGTTTGGATTCGCCCCTCATGAAACCATCCCCGTTATTCGGCATAGGATGTTGCAGCGTTGAGCAAATCGAGCGCTTCGATGTAACCAAGCTTTCCTTTGCCGGAGATCTGAGCAATGCATACCGGTGCGATCACGCTTTTTGCCCGGAAACTCTCACGTGCGTTGATGTCGCTTAAATGCACCTCGGCAACCGGTATTCCGATGGCGGATACCGCATCGCGAAGCGCATAAGAGTAGTGAGTATAGGCACCGGGATTGAACACCACCCCGTCGAACTTTTCCATCGCGGATTGCAGTTTGTCGATGAGATAGCCCTCGTGGTTACTTTGCGCAAACTCAACCGCAAAGCCTTTCCTGGCGGCATAAGACTCGATGTAGGATTCGATGGAATCGAGGGTTTCGGTACCGTAGATGTCGGGTTGACGTACCCCCAATAAATTGAGGTTGGGACCGTTTAAAACCAAAAACTTCTTCATGACAAACCTCGATTCGGTGCTTTAAAACCGCTCTTTGAACGCCGAGAGTGCCTCGGCGATGTCTTTGTCGTCCACAGGCACGACTTCGCATCTGCCCACATCTTCCGGCAATACCATGTTGATGATACCGTCTCTGTTCTTTTTATCCTTATGCATCGCGCAAACAATCTCGTCTTCATCGAAGTCGAATCGATTCGACACAAGCCCGAGGTCATCAAGCAGTTCGTTTTGCGCAATGCGCAGCTGATCTTCCATCATGCCGCAATCGGCTGACATCATCGCAGCAAAACGCATGCCGCAGGCAACCGCCTCCCCATGCGTAAAGGTCTTGAATTGACCCAGTTCTTCCAAAGCGTGGCCTAGCGTGTGACCGTAGTTGAGACAGGCGCGCACCCCCTGCGTGTCACGCTCGTCCAAAGAAACGATTTCGGCTTTAAACGTCACGCATGCGGTGATCAACTCACCGATCGTCTCGATATCACGCGCCTTAATTTCTTGTGCCCTTTCCGAAACCTCAAAGAACAGGTCGTCTCCGCAGACCATGGCGGTTTTGACAATCTCGGCACAACCGCTTTTCCACTGACGCTCGTCCAAAGTTTTTAGAGTATCGAGATCGGCGCAAACGTATGCCGGCTGACAAAACGTGCCGATTGCGTTTTTGAGGGATTTGGTGTTGACGCCGGTTTTACCGCCGACGGATGCGTCGACCATGGCAAGCAGGCTCGTCGGCACGTATACGCAGGCAACCCCTCTCAAAAACACCGACGCGATAAAGCCCGCCATATCGCAGACAACACCGCCGCCGAGTCCCACCACGACGGTTTTGCGGTCGAGGTTTTCCTCGCACATCCGCTCGATGATGGCTTGGGCGCATTTGAGGGTTTTGTTTTCTTCTCCCGCCTCAAACGTAAAACCGGAAACCTCATAGCCCGCCTCGGTAAAACTGTCGGATACGACATCCAGATAAAGCGGCGCGACATTGTTGTCGGTAATAATGGCGATATGACAAGCATCGGCGATGCTCGGAATCTTTTTTATGTAAGCGCCGATACCGGCGATGATGCCGCTTCCGATACGTATGTCATAAGAACAACCTTCACGCAGGTTGACCACTACTTTTGAAGTCGGCATATCACACCTTCTTTTTCCAAAAGATCGACGGCGCTCAAAAACGCTTCATGGGGAACTTTACCCGATACATCCAACCTGGCCGATGCGATTTGCTCGTACAACGGCCTTCTTTTTTCTTCCAGCTCAGACACTTTGGCCATATCGGCCAAAAGCGGACGGGTCTTGGGGTTTGTGATGCGATGGGCTCCTTCAAGCGCCGGCACATCCAAAAACAAAACAAACTCGCCCTTCAACAAATCGATGTTGTCTTTGCTCTCGACGATACCCGCCCCGCAAGAAACGATGTGGGGCTCTTTCTCCGAAACGAATTGCCTTAAAACCTCCGTCTCTTTCTCCCGAAAATACTCCTGTCCGTGTGTTTGGAATATCTCGGAAACGGATTGGCGGTGTTTGTGGGCGATGTAGATGTCGATGTCATACGAGGTCGCATTGCAGTAATGGGCAAGCTTGTGGGAAAGCGTGCTTTTGCCCGCACCCATGAACCCCACCAGGTACACGCTTTGTTTTAGAGAATATGTTCCTTCGAACGACAATCTATCTGCCCATGGTTTTGAGGCGTTGTTTGTAAGAGCGAAGCGCGTTTTTGATGTCGGACATGTTTGTTTTGCCCAAAGCATCCATATACGCGTTGGCAAGCGCGAAGGCCACTTCTCCCTCACCGACAACGGAGCATGCCGGAACGACGCAGACATCGGAGCGTGGCGTATCGGCCTTTGCGATCTCGAGCGTATCGATGTTGACGGTGTTGAGAGGAGACGCAAGCGAAGAAACCGGTTTGCAGGCAACGGTGACGACCAAAGGCTTTCCGGTGGTCATGCCGCCTTCCAAGCCTCCGGCGTTGTTGGTTGTCCTGTCGAAGTTACCGTCTGTCAAAACGATTTCGTCATGGACATCGGATCCGCGTTTTTTCGCACCGGCAAATCCCAATCCGAACTCGACGCCTCTCACCCCCGGAATGGAAAACAATGCTTCGGCGATGCGTGCGGTCAGACGGTTTGAAGCTTCTTCGTATCCGCCCAATCCGGGAACCAATCCCTTTGCGATTACCCTGAACGTTCCTCCGAGCGTATCGCCGTCGTTTTTGGCATCGTCTATCTGAATACACATTCTGCGTGACGCATCGATATCGGGACAACGGACTTCGCTTGCCTCCGTTGCCAGTGCCTCAAACACCGGCTCTTTGGTAAACGGATCGTCGTCCATATAGGCACGACCAATGCAGTTGACATAAGAGAATATCTCCACACCCATCTGCGCCAAGAACTCCTTGGCGATACCGGATGCGGCCACCCGTGCGGCGGTCTCTCTTGCGGATGCGCGTTCCGCGACATCGCGGCAATCGTCGAATCCGTGCTTTAAGACACCGGAGAGATCGGCATGACCCGGACGCGGGCACACATCGCGTTTGAGCGTGTCGGGAGCACTTCCGAACGGCGCCATATCCTCAAGATGGTTTTCCCAATCGGCATTATCGATGGACATACAAACGGGAGCACCCGTGGTCACTCCGAACCGCAATCCCGAGGTAAACCGTGCGCGATCGCGCTCTATTGCCTGTCTCTCGCTTCGGCCGTATCCCTTTTGGCGCTTCCTCAAATCGTCGTTGATGCTCTCCGCGGAGATTTTAAGACCCGCGGGGACACCGGTGACGATGACCGTCAATTCCGGTCCGTGGCTTTCGCCGGCGGTTACGTATTCCACTTCAGACCTCCCTATCGGTTTATCTTGTCCAAAACCTCATCAAACACATTCGTATCGTTTTCCATATCAAGTACGCCCTCGTATGCACCGATTGCGTGGCAGGCGGCAATCGCTTGGGCGACAAGCATCTCGACACCGCTTACCACCGCGTCGACTTTTGCCGATTGCGCCGCTTTCTCAAAGGCGGTGGTACCGGATGCGTATACCGCTTCAAGCGCCGCTTTTGCGTTTACAAACGCCTCGGGCAACAGAGGGCTTTCATCGTCTTTGTTCATGCCGAGTACGGTGGCATTGACAATAATATCAACCGATTGCGCCTTACGGTATGCATCCTTGTATCCCACGGATAAAAAGCGAAGTTTGCTTTGCGTTTGCTCGGGATTTATCGATACGAACGCAACGGATGCGCCTTTTTCGGCAAAAGCGTTTGCGATCGAGCGGGCGCACGGACCCGTTCCGCAGATGAGTGCCTTTTTCCCGGAAAGAGAACCGATTTTTCTCTCCAGGGCAAACGCGGCACCCGCCCCGTCGGTGTTGCATGCGCTCAAAATCCCGTCTTTGAAGGACAAAACATTGACGCCTCCTGCCTGTATTGCGTTTTCTTCGATCACGGCTTTCTTAAAACCGTTTTGGGAATCGCACAACAAATCAAACATCGCTTCCTTAAGCGGTGAGGTGACATTTAAGAAAAATCTCTCCCCTTCGTCGATGAGCTCATGCAAAGCTTTTCTCGCTTCATTGATGTTTTTGATTTCGAGAGAGGAATAATCGAGAGAGATGTTTTTGTCGGCAAAAAGAGCGCCGTATACAAACGGAGAGAGGCTGTGGGATATCGGATAACCGAACAGATAACCTCTCATGTCAATCCGCCCTCTTTGCCTCTTGTTTTTGAGGATCTTTGAGCAGCCGTTTTTCTGCCTTACGAAACAACTTGGTGTACCACAAATCGACATCGGACAAGGGCTTGACCATGTAGGCTTTCATGCCGCTCAGATGCGCTCCGAACACGTCGGTAAACAGCTGGTCTCCGATGCATACCGTTTCATTGCGTTTGGCGTTTGCCCTGTTTTTGGCAATCCAAAACGCGAACGGGAAAGGCTTCATGGCCTTTGCGACAATCGGCAAATCAAGCGATTGCGCAAAGGTATAAATCTCTTTATGCCAGTTGTTCGAGAGCAGATATACTTTTAAATTTGCCTGCTTGGCAAAACCCAGCCACTGCATGATATCGTCGGGCACGATGTGGGTATCGCGGGGCAAAACGGTGTTGTCCACATCGACAAGCGCGGTGGTTATGCCGGCGGATACCAACATCCCACAGTCGATATCCGTGATGCGATCGTATGCTTTGTCCGGTCTAAAACCCATTGCCGCATCCGCAAAGACTCAATCGATGATCCTACAAAATGCCCAACGTCCGCTGATTGGCCGTATGCTGATCCAAGGTTTCGGCAAACAAAGTGGTTCTGTTTCCGTCCTCACCGCCGCTGCAGAAGTAGAAGTAATTGCCCTTGTCGGGATGAAGCACCGCCCTGATGGAAGAAACCGAAGGGCTGCAGATGGGTGTGGGCGGCAAACCCGCATTGATATAGGTGTTGTAAGGTCGGTATTCCTCATAGCCCGCGGGCATGGTGCGTGCCTCGGCATCGGTGGGCTGATGACCCAGGTAATACACGACCGTCGCGCAGGATTCGAGCTTCCATCCGCGCGTGGACAGACGGTTCCAGAACACCGATGCAACCTTGCCGCGATCGGTATCATTGGCGACCTCTTTCTCCACGATGGAAGCGAGCTTGATCAAATCGTAATAGGTGTATCCGGTCGAGTCGTATCCGACGACGTTGGTGTCGAGCAACTGGGCGGTAAACATCGTTCTTTCAAATTGATCGAGCAGCTTTCTGATGATGTCATCGGCCGTCGAGTCTTCGTCAATGAAATACGTCTCGGGATACAAGAAACCCTCGAGGCTGTTGGAACCGGCGCTTCTGAGCCAGGAGAATCTGCTGGCATAGACGGATGCGTTGCCGCAGGCATCGATGAATGCCTGTGCCGATATGCGTCCGTTTGTCACGTTGGAGACAATCGCGGCCACGGTTTCGAGTTTGGAGCCCTCGGGTATCATCAAAACCAATTGTTCTTTCTTCATACCCTCAACCATGATGCGGATGATTTCATCGGGAGTCATACCGCCGACAAAGACATACGTGCCGGGCTTGAGTTTGGTGGCCGCATCGGCGGCATTTAGGGCCTGACTGAACTGAGGCATGGTCATAAAGCCCGCCTTCACCAGCTTTTGACCGATTTGGCTTGCGGATTCGCCTTCATCGATGGTGATGACGACCTCCTTGCCCACCTCGATGGCCTCTTGATTGGAAGGATTGTTGAGCAAGGCGGATATACCCACCACCAAACCGACCACGACAACGGCTGATATAGCAACGATGGCGATGATGACGGGCATGCTGAGTTTGCGAGCGGCAACGGTATCGTAGCCGTAACGCATGTTGCTTCCCGGCTGTCCGTAAGGAGCATCGGACATACGGGCGCGACCCCGACGGGATTGCGCCATCCGCGAATTGCGGGGAGCATAGGTATATCGGTCATGGGGTTGATACATCTTTTATCAAATCCTTTCGGGGCGGGCATCCAACCATGCCTGCAAAAACAACGATGCCGCCACCATATCGACTTTGCCGCGCATTTCTTTTTCGGACAAGCCGCTCTCACGCATGCTCTTTTTTGCCTGTGACGAGCTCAATCGCTCATCGGCAAATCCGTATTCCAATCCGCATCGATCGGCAATCTGCTCGGCCATGAGTTTGATATGCGATGCCTGTTTGCCGTTTTGTCCGGCAAGAGTCAAGGGAGCCCCGAACAGCAAATACTCGGGTTCCCAATCCTCCAGCACCCTTTTAAACGATGCGGCAGATGACATTACTTCGGATGTCGGCAGCACGCAAAGCGGCGTTGCGACACGCCCGTCGGGGTCGCTTATCGCGATACCCACACGCACATCCCCGATATCGAGTGCCATTACCCGCACGTCAATCTCCTAAATGAGCGCCTCTCTCGCAAGCCTGAGCGCCTCATCGATTCCGGATACATCCTTGCCTCCGGCCTGGGCCATGGCGCTCTTTCCGCCACCGCCTCCCTTGATTGCGGGGGCAATCGCTTTGATGACGGCGCCCGCGTCAAAGCCCTTGGCAACCGCTTCGTCGCTGCCCGCCGCCAAAATGATGGGCGTGTTGTCGTTGTTGCCGACAAACACGACCGCGGAGGCGGGAAGTTTGGCTTTGACGATATCCCATGCGTTTCTCATCGCGGAGGAATCGGCACCGTCCAAACGCGTGATGACGATCGGATATCCGCCCCTTGCCTGTTTGGCTTCCTCGACCAAACGCAAGGTCGACTCCTGCGGAGCGTTTTGTTTTTTGGCCGCAACGTTTGCATCATGCAGCTGCTTGACGACAGCGTTGCTTCTTTCCGCAACGGAAAACATCGTGGTATGCAACGCATCCGCCGCATTTTTGAGCTCCGTTTCCATGGAGGAGACATACTCGAGTGCACCGAGTCCGGTCAAAGCCTCGATACGGCGCATGTTGGCGCCCACGCTTCCCTCGGACACGATCTTGATAAGGCCGATTTGGGCGGTGTTTTTGACATGGCATCCGCCGCAGAGCTCGCGACTGAACTCTCCCGCCTCAACCACACGTACCACTTCGCCGTATTTCTCACCGAACAATGCCGTGACACCGCTTTCGCGGGCAGCGGAGAGCGAAGTTTCGTAAATATTGGTGTCGATGCCGCGCATGATGTATTCGTTTGCGATGCGCTCGACTCGGTTCAACTGTTCGGGACTTACTCCCTCGAAATGCGTAAAATCAAAACGCAACCTGTCGGGTCCGACATAGCTGCCGGCCTGCTTGACATGACCGCCGAGTACCTTGATCAAAGAAGCATGCAGGATGTGCGTTGCGGTATGGTTGCGGGTGATGGCCATTCTGCGCTGCTCGTCGACAACAAGTTCAACCTCATCTCCCACGCACAAAACACCCCTGACTTTCGCTTTATGGACATGCAGGGATTTTTCGGGAGCCTTGGTATCGACGATTTGTGCGCTTGCGTGCTTACCGGTCAAAGAACCGGTGTCGCCGACCTCGCCGCCCATCTCCGCATAAAACGGGGTGGTATCGACGATGATATCGACGTCGATGGGATCCTCTGTCGATTCCACCTTGGCAACCTGCTCGCCTCCGCGCACCAACGCAACGACCTTCGCGGTTGCTTTGATGTTGTCGTATCCGACGAATTTCGTGGGACCGACTTCGTTTAACACATCGCTGTAAACACCGCCGTAGGTGCTCCATGCCGCCTCGGAATCCTTGGCGTTGGCCGCACGCGCGCGGTCGCGCTGCTTTTCCATGCAGACCTTGAACCCGGCTTCATCCACGGACACTCCGCGCTCGGCACAGATCTCTTTGGTGACCTCCACCGGAAAGCCGTACGTGTCATGCAAAACAAACGCGGCCTCACCGGAGAGCACCTTGCCCTTGAGTTTGGCAAGAGCATCCTCCAGATAATCGCGTCCCTGACGAAGCGTTGCGCCGAAGCGCTCCTCTTCCGACAAGATGATGCGACCGATGAGTTCGCGGTTTTCGACAATCTCGGGATATACCGAACCCATGAGACGGACGATTTCGTCGACATAGGTGTTGAGGAAAGTTCCCTCTATGCCGATGAGCTGTGCTTTCATGACGGCACGGCGAAGCAAACGGCGCAAGACGTATCCTCTTCCCTCGTTGGAGGGCAAAATACCGTCCGCGATCATGAAGGTGACGCTTCTGCTGTGGTCGGCGATGATACGCAAAGCCAAGTCCTGCTTCGCATCGTTGCCGTATGTCGTGTTTGCGAGCTTTTCTCCCACGGAGATCAAGGAACGCAAAACATCGGTTTCGTAATTGGAATGGACGCCCTGCATGATGGCGGCAATACGCTCCAAACCCATGCCGGTGTCGATGTTTTTCTTCGGCAAGGGTACCAAAGTACCGTCTTCTTGCCCGTCGAATTGCGTAAAGACACAATTCCAGTACTCAAGGAAGCGATCGCAATCGCAACCGGGAGCGCAATCGGGAGAACCGCAACCGACTTCGGGACCCTGATCGAAATAGATTTCGGAGCAAGGACCGCAGGGGCCGGTGGGACCGGCGCGCCAGAAGTTGTCGTCTTCTCCCAGTCGGGAAATATGGGACTCGGGAATACCGAGGGATTTCCAAATCTCTATGGTCTCGTCGTCGTCTTCAAATACCGTGAAGTAGAGCTTTTCCGCGGGCAAACCCAGTACTTCCGTGGAAAACTCGTACGCCCAAGCGCACATCTCCTTTTTGAAATACTTCCCGAAACTGAAGTTTCCGAGCATCTCGAAAAAGCTCTGATGACGACCGGTGGTGCCGATGATTTCGATGTCATTG
>JAGCZM010000058.1 GCA_017960005.1 Eggerthellaceae bacterium | reverse complement strand
TTGCACGCAAAGTCGGAACACTTGGTTGCCATTTAGCCCTGGAAAGGACGTGGATCAGATGACCCAAACCAAAATCACGAGCAAAATCATCGCGTTTGCCGCAAGCTTTGCCTTGTTGGTCACCTTGCTTGTAAGCGGGTGTGCACTGAAGTTCCCGACGGAAGCCGTTACGCTTGAGGTTGTTTGCCCCGCTGCGGCAGGAGAGATGCAAGGCACTCATGAGTTCGGGTTTACGATTGTCGATGAGCAAAGCACCGCACTTGATGCGCTGATGGCATTCAAGAGCCTTCAGGTTGAGGACGAGGCCGGTAATGTTTTTGATTTCGCATTCGAGGACAGCACCTACGGTGCGTTCATTACCGAGGTAATTGGTGTCGCGCAAGACAGCGGTAACCTTAGCGGTTATTACTGGATGTTTTACGTAAACGATGAGGCTGCCGATGTCGGTGTTTCTACCTACGTAATCAAAGACGGCGACGTGATTTCCCTTCGACTTGAAACCTTTATGATGTGAGAATCCGAATCAATCGTCTGATGATTATTTGAAGTGGGAAGGCATTCGGCATCCGATATCTTCCATCCCCTGATTACGGCCGTCTTTTATATCGGCGTCATCGTTTTGGTGATGTGTTCGCTTGAGCCGGTATATGTCGCTTCGGCATGGATTGTCGGGTTGCTTGTTTATGCCCGAAAAAACGGGTTGCGCCCTGCTTTGAAACTTGCGGCGGGTCTTCTTTTTGCCGCCGTGTTCATCGCCTGCTTAAATGCGGTGGTTTCCTCGCATGGCGTGACCCTTCTTTTTAAAATCGGAACAAAACGCGTCGCGCTCGAGGCAATCATTTACGGATTGTGCATGGGAGGCATGCTCGGTGCCGTCATCACCTGGTTTTTGAACTTCGGCGCGGCGATGGATATCGATAAAGCCCTTCGCTTGGGAAACGACACGTTTCCGGTAATCGGGACGATGCTTTCCATGTCTTTGCGTTTGGTACCTCAATTCTTCAAAAGAGGGAAATACGTCGCCGATGTCGCATCCGCAAACACCGCCGCTTATTCGCAAATCGGCAATCAATCCAAACGGGAGAAGAAGCTGGCTCCGCGTCTTCGCCTGATGTCGGTGTTGCTCGGTTGGGGGATGGAAGATTCCCTTGAGACCTCTTTTGCCATGAAAGCTTACGGGTGGGCAGTGTCGGGAAAGCGAACCTCTTACAAAGGGTTTTCCGTAAGAAAACCGGATGTGATTGCGCTGGTTGTCTTGCTTTTGATGCTGGCATTTTGCGCGGTGTGCGCCATTCAGGTGGTCGGTTCCATGCAATTCATCGAATCATTCGCCTTTATGGGCGCCGCGGGGGATTTGCCTCATCCCGAAATCTGGCAGGCATGCGGTTACGCGGGATTTGCGGTCCTGTTGGCGTTGCCGCTTGCCGCCGAGTTTTTTATCGCCATGAAAACAAGGAGATCCGTACATGACCTCGATTGACGAAAAAGTACCCGCTTTGAGTTTCAAATCGTTCGGGTTTGCTTATCCCGTGTCGGATGGCTCCTTCGCCCGCGTTTTGCAAAACGCGGATTTCGAGGTGGAAAGGGGAGCGTTTCTCGTCATAACCGGCAACACCGGTTCGGGCAAAACGACTCTGCTTCGGTGTTGCAATCGTGCTCTTAATCCGGTCGGGCAATATAGCGGGGAGATTTTGCTGTTCGGCAAAAACGTGCGCGAATACAAAGCCGCGGAGGCGGTTGAAACCTTGGGATCGGTATGTCAGGATCCCGACAACCAGCTCATCTGCGAGAGTGTGTTGTCTCAACTCGCGTTTCCCCTCGAAAACCTCGGACGACCGGTGGAGGCCATGAGACAATCCATCGCAGAAGTGTGCCATTTCTTCGGTTTGGAAAGTATCCTTCACAAAAAAACGAACGACTTGTCCGGCGGTCAAAAACAGTTGGTCAATCTGGCAAGCGCTTTGGTGCTTTCCCCGCGTGTTTTGCTGCTGGATGAGCCGACTTCCCAGCTCGATTACGTGTCGGCGCAAAACTTTTTGCATGCGCTGTTTCGAATCAACAGGGAGTTGGGCATCACCGTGGTGGTTGCCACGCATTCTCCCAAACCGATGATGGCTTATGCCACTTCGTTTGCCCGTATGGAAAACGGCGCATTGGTGCCGTCTTCTTATGAAGAAACTCTTGCGGCATGTGATGTCGATACCGACGTGTTTGCCAGACGCAAGCACGATGACGGCAAGCCCGTTCTGACTTTCGAAAACCTCAGTTTTTCATACGAGAAGGGGCCGCATTTCGTTTTGCATGGTTTGGATCTCAAAGTGGAGCAAAACACGATTCACGCCATCGCCGGTTCAAACGGCTGCGGAAAAACGACTTTGCTTTCTTTGGGTGCATCGATTGTCAAACCCCAAATCGGCAAAGTCACCAATCTGCTTTCGTCAAGGCAAGGTTTTTTGCCTCAGGATCCCAAAGCGTTGTTTGTATGCGACACGATTGCCGACGAACTCAAAGAGTGGCAAAAAGGTTGCGGTTATACAAACGGGGATATCGAAAACGTGTTTGGGGAGTTATTCGCGGGACGCGAGATACGTTTGAGCATGCATCCGTATGACTTGTCCCGAGGAGAGCAGCAGCTGCTTGCTTTTGCGAAGATTTCTTTGACCAAACCCGAGATTTTGTTTTTGGACGAACCGTCCAAAGGTCTCGATCCCGTTTGCTTTGCCAAGTTGGCCGAAGCGATATTGTCTTTAAACGCTCAAGGTTGCACCATCGTCATGGCAACCCACGATATGCGCCTGATCAAGGCCGTCGCCGACAAGGTGACGCTGCTTTTTGACGGCCGGGCGATAAGCACGCAAACTCCCGACGAATACATGAAGGGGAGTTTTTTGAGAGTGTTTGAGTGAGGATGCATATGCCCAAGGCCTTGCGCATACTTCTCGAAATCCTGGTGCTGGCAGCTGTGCCGGCCGTGCTTGTCATATCCGCGGCAACGCATTACGAACAGGCTTCGATACTGACTTTGGTGGTGTGCATCGGCTCGCTGTTTATCTTTTTCTTGGGATACGAGCGCTCCAAACCTCCGGTGCGCTTGATCATGCCCGTGGTGGTTTTGGGATCTCTTGCCGCCGCCGGCAGGGTATTGTTTGCGGCCTTTGCGGATTTCAAGCCGGTGACAGCCATTTGCGTCATTGCCGGTGCCGTGTTCGGGCGTTATACCGGCTTTATGGTGGGAGCATTTGCCGCTTTGGTTTCCAACATATTTTTCGGGCAGGGCCCATGGACTCCTTGGCAGATGTATGCCTGGGGTTTATGCGGCTATTTTGCGGGGGTATTCTTCTTCGGAAGGATGCATGTGGATGCCTCATCCGAGTCTTCCGCACCGGTTAAACGGCGCTTGGTTTTGCTGTGCATTTACGGGGCCGTCGCTTCGCTTTGCTTCGGGATGCTGCTCAATCTTTGGTTCATGGTCGGATACGTCAACCCCATCAATCTCGAAACCATTCTCGCCACTGTCGCCGGCTCTATAGTTTTGGATATCATCCACGCGAGTGCGACGGTTATATTTCTGCTTGTTTTGTATGTGCCTTGGGCCATCAAGCTCGAACGCGTCCGCCTCAAATACAACCTTGCCTGAGGCTTTGCCGGCAGGCAGTTGTCTTTGTGGTTTCAAAGGGCATTTGCACCCCATACGACATCGCTATATGGCAAAATAAGCAGTTACGTAATTTGCCTATTATTCTTGAACAAACAAAGAGGATTTCATATG
>JAGCZM010000057.1 GCA_017960005.1 Eggerthellaceae bacterium | reverse complement strand
TCATCCGACAAAAAGGTTTCTCTGTCTCAGACAAGCGGAACGGCATCCATGTTGGGATCGATTGCTTACGATGCTTTGCCTTTTGTCATCGACGCGGACACGGACGATGCGGGGCTTTCGGAAGGGGAGACGCAGGCCCGCGATGTCTTGGGCATGTATGCCGAATCGATCGGCAAAGACAATCTCATCGAATATTCTTCCGCATGTTTGTTGCTGCCGGGTTTGGCAGATGAGTTCTATGCGGACAAAAAGGCGTTCGGGCCGATAATCGTATATCAGTGCGAAGACGAACTGTCCTTGGCGGACACGGCATTTTTGCGATTGATGGCGGATGCGGGCTTTGCCGTTTACGATATTGTTTGCACTTATGAGGATTGCGATAGACACTACGTCCGCCCGAAAAAAATAGAAGAGCTGCTCGATACGATGTTCAAGGGCAAAAACCGTATCATCGCGCCCTCCGGGGATGTATCGTTTTTGCTCCCGAGCGGCGATTACGCAAGCGCTCCGCTCATTGCCGAAACCTTGGGCAAACTCATCACCGAAGATCTCAAAGAGGCATCGACCGGCGACAGGCCTGCCTGCGTGATTGCGGCAAAAGATCCGATATCCATGTATGGACGCATCATTCCTTTTCTGGAAAAAGAAGGCATTTATTCTGCGCTCGATGCGCGCATTTCCTTTGACGAAACCCGGTTTGCAAACGCCCTTGCCGTTTTATGCCGCTTGGCGTTTACGGATAAAGAACTCGTTTCTCATTTTGCCGAGGATTCGGTTTTGCTTTTGTCTCCGATCGGTTTTATCCCCGCATTGAGCGATTTTCTCGGGTCGACGTATTCGGATATGAAACAAAGCGAGGTCTTTGAGTTAAACGCGTCGATGCGCGCCGACCGCGGTATCGGGTTTGAGAAAATGCGGGAGGCAATCAAAGAAAAAAGTCCTTATATCGATTCGCTTATCGATGATATGAAAGTGCTTGCGGATACACACGACACCGCGGTGTTCGATAAGTGCCTGAAACGCGTTTTGGACATATCCGGCGGAAATGCCGCAGCCGCATCGGAGGCTGCCGTCATCAAGTCGACCAAAAAGACGATTGTCGAGGCTCTCGAGCACGGGTTCGGAATTGCCGATGCGATACATGCCGTCAAAAGCGCCTCCGTGTTTTTCGGGGCAACGGATGCTCCCAAAGATGCAAATCCCTGCGTAACCGTCACCTCCCTCAAAGGAATAGAGGCATACGCACAGGCAAGTATTCCGTATGTGATTTTGTGCGACATGGATGCGGTTTCTTATCGGGTCAAAGCCGACGAGAGCGCCAAGGATCTTTTCTTGGAGAAACTCGGGTTTGAGACAAAGGATGCACGCCGTGCATTGCTCGATGCCCGCAGACAGCTGTTCAGATGGATATCGATTTGCTCCGGAAAGCTTTATATCCATCGCATCCTGCAAGACGAATCGGGAGAGAAAGCGTATGCCTCCACGATGTTTGACGAGCTTATTGACGCATACCGAGCGGATGTGACAGACGAGAGCAATTTGGATGCGGAAACGTGTATTCCGCTTGCTTGCACGCCTTTCTCAAGTACGGCCCATGAAGGAAACCTCCAGCAAAACGTGGGTTTGGAGTTTGATACGTCATCCGGCAGTTTGCAAAAGAAAACGGCGGAGGAGTATGTCGATACCGACCTCATGTTTGCCAACAAAAGACT
Organism: Eggerthellaceae bacterium; assembly: GCA_017960005.1. GTDB lineage: Bacteria > Actinomycetota > Coriobacteriia > Coriobacteriales > Eggerthellaceae > RGIG10264. The sequence continues at coordinate 944 of JAGCZM010000057.1, read as the reverse complement.
GTCTGCTTCTTCTCTCGAAACCTATATCTCTTGTCCGTATCGCTGGTATTTCCAATCGAGATTGAGCGTTTCGGAAATAGATGCGGAGTTCGGGCCGAAGGAAGAAGGTTCGTTTTTCCACAAGTGTTTGGAAGAGTTTCACGGCAGGTTCAAAGAAGAGTTCAACCGTCGCGTGACCCCGGATAATCTCGATGACGCGATACTTATGATGGAGGAAATCTTCGAAGAGCAAAAACTTGCCCAGATTCGAAGCAGCAAACGTGATTCGCTCATTGCAATCGATGCGACCGAAGAAGAACAACTCCGTTCGATCAAAAAGACACTCGTTCGTTTTGTCAGATTCGAATCGACGTTTTTGCCCGAGTTTTATCCGGAGCATTTCGAGTTCAGGTTCGGTGATACCTCCGCCGTCGGTTACGAGGTGTTCGAATACGCGGGAATGCCGTGGAAGGGCACCATCGACAGAATCGATGTCGACGGTAAAGGCAATGCGGTCATCATCGATTACAAAGGATCTCTTTCGGAAGAATTTTCGTGCAGTTGTACCGAGGCGCTCAAGTGGGCAGACGATGCGATGCTTCCGCACAAAATACAGGCATTGGTATACGCCCAGGCAGCCCGCAGGCTGCTCGGTCTCAACGTGGTGGGCGTGCTTTATGTCTCATATCAAGCGCCGATGTTTTCTCGGGGATGTTATGACATCCGATACGTCGGTGCCTCCGACATCAATTCGCGTGCCTTGCTGCGCAACTCCGAAAACAAACATGGAGCGGCTTTCGATGAGCAATATCCGCTTTCTCGGTATATCGATGAGGTTGAAACGTCCTGTGAGAAAGTCATTTCCGTCATGAAAAAGGATTCATCGGCAAAAGCCCGCGGGGGGAGAGCGCCTGTCGCTTCTGTACTCTTGCCGAATGCACGCGCAGAAACAAAGAGGACTAGGG
>JAGCZM010000056.1 GCA_017960005.1 Eggerthellaceae bacterium | reverse complement strand
CATAGGACAAATCGTCGATGGTTTTGACCTTGGAGACGCAAGTGGAAGCATCGGTTTCGTCAAAGGAGGCGGACTTGTCCGACTTGAGCCGGGGGTGCATGTCGATGTGCTTGACGCTGAACTTCGTTTCACTTTGCTTGACATGCTTTCCGTGCATGACCCTGGATTGCTCGAGCAATCTGCGGTTGCGAAGCTCAATGATGATGAACACCACGCCGTATAAAATCAATGCACCGGAGACCACGATATAGGCGATGTCAGAGTTGTTGACGATATGCTCTTCGATATAGTCGTCAAGCGTAAAACCGACGATGGCAGCCGGAATCGAGCCGATGGCAACCTTTGCCCAAATTCTCCAGGTGCCCTTCTTTTCTTCGGGGGTTTTAAAAGAGGCAAAGGGGTTCAACCTCCCGAAAAACAAGATGATGACCGCCATGATGGCACCGAGCTGCACCACCACCAAAAACGTGTCGTAGAAAGCGTCGGATACGTCCAAGGACACAAATTGATTGAGCAACATCATATGCCCGGTTGAAGAAATCGGCAGCCACTCGGTGATGCCCTCCACGATGCCGAACAATATTGCTTTAAGCGCTTCGATCATGGTTGTTCCTTGAGAATAAAAACCGACTTGCAAAGTATGATGCAAGATGCGCCGAGACGGCGAGATTGTCGTTTATCCGATACATAACCTCAACAATCACATCCCGTTGTTTCAAAAACAAGATAGGCGTTCAGCCGATGACTGCGCCCGTCCGATTCATATGTCGATTTAACGGATAGACATAAAGACACATCCTTGACGATATCGGCTATCTCCTCTTCGGAGAAATGATGACAATAACGATAGATGCCCTCGAGGTTTTGCCAACCGAGCAGATAGTCGCCCTTGTCGAAGGTTCCCACGAGATTGGGGTTTGCCTCAAAGAAAGCGGCGGTTGCTTTTTGCGCGGATGAGGCAATGTCGGCATCCTTCATGAACTTCCATAAAGACACGATGACAAGGCCTCGGGGTTTGACGCAGGAAGCAAGGGCTTTGAGAAAAGCGATGCGGTTTTCGTAAGAAGGGATATGGTGCATAAACGCAAAAGACACCGCCGCGTCGAACTTGGTGTTATCCCCGAACACAAGCGAAGAGAAATCGGGATTGCCGTTTAAAATCATTCGGCAGATATCGGCATTTGCAAACGTCGCGTTGGAAACCTCGCCGATATAGCCGTTTTGCGCGAGTTCGGGGCAATTGTCCAGCGCATACAGGTAGGCATCGGGCATATGCTCTTGCATCGTTTTCTCGAAACGCATGTTTCCCGCCGCAACATCGAGAATGCGCTTTGCGCCGGCATCTTTGAGTTTGTCGATACAGTATTCCCAACCCGACCAAGGACTCAGTCTCGTTTCGGAAAAAGCGTACGCGACACTGCGATAAAAGCGCGTGTTCAAATCGATCAATGTTTCGGCAATACGTTTATCCATGATGACTGATTATAAAGAAAAAAGGTCCGCATAAAAACAGCGGACCTTCCCGTCAATATGCTTATGTACCTTATTCGTCCTCTTCGAGCGCCGCGGCGATTTCGTCGGTGATGTCCATGGTGTGATAGACGTTTTGCAAATCTTCGAGCTCTTCCAAACGATCGACCAAACGCATGACCTTGCGGGCATCGGCAACGGAAACGCTTGTCGGCGTGGTGGGCTGCATCGTCAGCTCGGCGCCTTTGGTTTCGATACCGGCCGCATCCAATGCCTTCTTGACGGCCATCAAATCGCCGGGTGCGGTATAGACAAACCACTCCTCGTCGGCGTCTTCGTAATCCAAACCGCCGGCTTCGGCAACGGCCATCATCAACTCGTCTTCATCGGAGCAGTTGGCCTTGTCGATGACGATTTGGCCTTTGCGCTCGAACTGGAAAGCAACCGAACCGGTGGTGCCGAGGTTGCCGCCCGCGTGGGTAAACGCGCTTCTGACGTCGGCGGCGGTACGGTTGCGATTGTCGGTCAAAGCCTCGCACAAAATGGCGATACCGGCAGGACCGTAACCTTCGTATACGACTTCCTCGTAATTAGTGGCGTCTTTTCCGGCACCGGCACCCTTGTCAATGGCTGCCTTAATCTTATCTTTGGGCATCGATTGCGCCTTGGCACGCTCGACGGCCGCGGCAAGCGATGCGTTGTTATCGGGATTGGGGTCTCCGCCTACCTTGGCGGCAACGGTGATTTGTCTCGCTAGTTTCGAAAACAGTGTGGAACGCTTGGCGTCTGCCGCCGCTTTCTTGTGTTTGGTGGTAGCCCATTTTGAATGACCTGACATACACGCCCCTTCAGGAAATACTTCATAAAATCGCGTTATGAATACAACGCGATTGCTCTAACCGAGTTATTTTATCACAGGGTTTTTTATGCAAAAACCCGCATAAATCAAACCCTAAACGATTTTCTTTCCCGAAATCACAAATCGATCCTCATCGTCGATGAACACATCGATATCAAAGTACTTCTCCCATGCGGCAGCTTCGTCTTTTACGGAAGACAGATCGCGGGTCACGTCGACGGGAACGGAAGCTCCGTGATGCATGTTGATGGTACGCCGTCCCGCCCCATGGGCGATAACGAACCTCGACGATGAAGACAAAAGCGCAAAGACGCGCTTTACGAGCGCATCCACATCGGAGATATGGGGATAGACGTTATACAAAACCACTCCGTCGAACACAGGCTCGGCGTTTATGGCCGAAGCGATTTCCGTATCGCTTACATCAAGAAGGTTTGCTGCCATAAAGCAAAGCTTCGTGTCGGCTGCATCCGTCTGTGCGAGCTTCTCGAAAACCCCCATCTTTGCTTTGCGCTTGGCAACCTCGATCATCTCGTTTGACAAATCGATTCCCAACACGCATCCGGCCTTTGCTTTGATATAGGCGGGCATCATGATGCCGGTACCGCATCCCACATCCAAAACGGTTTTACCGGCTATATCGCCCAAAAAAGAAACGACATCGCAATGCTTTTGGGCAAAAGGCTCATAGGTTTCGTCCCAGGTGCCGCCCTTTTTGTCGAAGAAAGCTTTGACCGAAGCGTCGTTTATGCGGCTGTCATGCGCCGATGTGCCGTAAGAGCTCATGCGATCACCACCTTTTGTCCGTTGTGCTCGACGATGTCTGCCTCGACGCCGTAGACCTCGCGCATCATGGATTTCGATACGACATCGCTGTTGCCGTAGACATAAACCGACCCGTCTTTCAGGATAAGGAAACGATCGCAGTATTTGAGGGCAAGATTGATGTCATGCATGACAACCGCAACGGCCAAGTTTCTGTCGTCGACGCGCCGGCGCAAAAGCTCCATCACCTCGAATTGGTTGGCGAT
>JAGCZM010000055.1 GCA_017960005.1 Eggerthellaceae bacterium | reverse complement strand
CGCAAAGCCAACCTTGTTGGGTGGGACGATATCGGCCATCCGTATGCTCTATTAATCCCTTTTCAATGAGATTATCGAGCGTCTGGGGCAATTCGGGCAAAAGGGATACGGCGGATGCGACGTCATTATCGGACATGCCTTTGGTCATACGCATGCCCATCATCAAATCTTCTGCCTTCATCTGCGCGATACCAAGATCGTCGGATACTTCCCCATCAATCATCCTCATGCGTCGGTTTTGATTCTGCGTCATGGTTGCGGCAGACATACCCAGACCCAAATATGGAACCCCTGTCCAATAAGCCGTATTGTGTTTGCACTCAAACCCAGGTTTCGCATAGCTGGCAACTTCGTAGCGCTCATAACCGGCTTCTTTGAGCAACTCGGATGCGACAATCATCTGGCGGGCCTGTACGTCGGAATCGGGTTCGGGAACTTTACCCTGCATCACCAGTTTATCGAGAGGCGTATGCTGTTCTATCGACAAAGGATACACGCTCATATGAGCGACATCGCAGGATATAGCCTGCTTGACGGTATCGATAAAGCTTTCTAGAGACTGCCCGGGGATGCCGCACATCAAATCGATGCTGATGTTTGAAAAACGGCTCTTGGCGATATCGATTGCCTCTTTTGCCCGTTGCGCATCATGCGCTCTGCCCAAAAATTTGAGCACATCGTCATCAAAGCTTTGCACGCCCAAAGACAAACGATTGACCCCGAGCGCATAGATGTCTTTAACCATGGCTTCGGTCAAAGATTCGGGATTCGCTTCCATCGAAAACTCAACATCGCTTAAATCGATGAACAGGGAGATGGCATAAATCAACTCGCACAAGCGCTTGTTGCCGATATGGGAAGGCGTTCCTCCCCCGATGTAGATGGTTTTGATATCGGAAAGCTCTCCTTCGTTTGCTTTCTTGCGTATATCGCTTATCAGGCGTTCGACATAAGAGTCGATTTCGTCGGAAGAACACGGCACCGCATAGCTCTTGAAATCGCAGTATATGCATTTAGAGACGCAATACGGGATATGTATGTATAAAGCCTTGTAAGGATCGTGCGGCATGAATCTTTTCTCCTCATAACCTGTTTTGCTCATCGGCCGATGCCAGCTCGTCAAAGAGCTTGTCGAAATCTTCCAAGCTTGCGCATTCGTTGATACGCAGCCGTATCGATGAGGCATTTTTGAACCCGTAGGTATACCACATCGCATGTTTTCTCATGCGAATCAAAGCTTTTCTTCCGCCTTCGGAAAGCAAATGAGCATGGCGTCTTGCCATCTCGATCTTTTCTTTGGTACAAGGTTTGGCATAAGCGCTCTTATCGCCTGACAAAGCACTTTTGACCTCGGCAAATATCCAGGGGTTTCCAAAAGACGCACGTCCGATCATCACCGCTTCGCATCCGGTTTGTTCGATCATCTTTTTTGCGTCCTCTCCGCATGTGATATCCCCGTTTCCGATGATGGGAAGGCTTGTCTTTTCTTTGACGCGGTTGATGACGCTCATATCCGATTTCCCGGAAAACAACTGTGCGGCGTATCTGCCGTGTATCGCGAAAAACGAAGCGCCGGCATCTTCGAGCATATGGGCAAACTCGGGAGCCGTTTCGCAATTGAGTTCGAATCCGCGCCTGAACTTCACGCTGAGAGGACAGGATATGACTTTTCTTACCTCGGAGACGATTTCGTGGGCAAGACGGGGTTGTTTCATCAAGGCGCAACCGTCTTGCTTGGATACGATCTTTCTTGCCGGACATCCCATATTGATGTCGATGTAGGCAAGCCTTTCTCCCAACTCGTCTTCGATGGCAGCGGCCTGTTTGGCCAAAACATCGCTTTCGTGACCGAACAGCTGCACCGCGACAAACGATTCGTTTGAAGCCAAAGAAAGCAATCGGGAAGTCTTTTCGTTGGCGTATGAAAGCCCTTTTGCCGATACCATTTCGGTGTAGCAAAGATAAGCGCCCTGCTCGATGCATATTCCCCGAAACGCCGCATCGCTGATGCCGGCCAGAGGGGCAAGCAACGCCTTATCCCCTTTGAACAGTTCGT
>JAGCZM010000006.1 GCA_017960005.1 Eggerthellaceae bacterium | reverse complement strand
CCGAACACCTGCTTTTTGGCCTCGGCGACAAAGGCGTTGCCCGGACCGACGATGGTATCCACTTTGGCGATGGTTTCGGTACCGAACGCCAATGCGGCTATCGCCTGAGCGCCGCCCACTTTATAAATCTTATCGACCCCGGCAACGTATGCCGCCGCCAAAATGGCGGGATTGACTTTGCCTTGCGCGTTTGGAGGCGTGGTGATTGCAACCTCTTTGCATCCGGCAATCTTTGCGGGGATGGAATCCATCAAAACCGTCGAAGGATATGCCGCGGTACCGCCGGGAACATAGAGACCGACGCGATCCACCGGAATGATCTTCTGCCCGATGACAATACCGTCCTCGTCGTTGATGATAAACGAGTTGCGTTTTTGCTTTTCGTGGAACTTGCGGATGTTGGCCGCTGCCTTTTGGAGAATCTCGATGAACTTCGGCTCAACGCTTTCGAGGGCCTCGTCCATTTCTTCTTGGGATACCGTCAAAGAGGACAGTTTTGCTTTGTCGAACTTTTCGCAATACTCGAACAAAGCCGCATCTCCTCTCTCGGATACGTTTTTGAGAATGTCGGCAACGATGGCTTCGACGTTTACCGTCGGTACCACGCGCGCGAATATCTCTTCGTTTTTAACTTCGCCGAACTTTAAGATGCTGATCATTTGTTTTCCTCCAAGACCATATCGAAGGCTTTGACGATATTGACGATGTTTTTGTTTTTAAACGCAAACGATGCTTTGTTTGCGATAAGGCGGGCGCTGATATTGTCGATAACCTCAAGCTCCGCCAGATTGTTTTCTCTCAAGGTGGTGCCGGTTTCCACAATATCGACGATGACGTCGGACAGCCCGATAATGGGGGCCACTTCAATAGAGCCGTTTAAGGCGATGATATCGATGTCGCGGCCGCGCAGGCGATAATAGTTTTGCGCTATGGCGGCAAATTTGGTTGCGACCCTCAGCGTCTTTGCCGTGTCGTCCTTGAAATCTCCCGGGCCCGCAACAACCATTCTGCACTTGCCGAACCCCAGATCGGACAGTTCGTATACGTCGGGCTGTTCTTCAAGCAAAATGTCTTTGCCCACGACACCCACATCCGCAACGCCTCTCTCGACATAGATGGCCACATCGGACGGCTTGACCCAGAAATACCTTACTTTCTTCTCCTTGTTTTCGAAAATCAGTTTTCTGTTGGGATCGAGCAGTTCGGGGCATTCGTATCCGATTGCCGCAAACATCTCGTATACCTGCTCGCCGAGCCTTCCCTTGGGAAGAGCGACGTTCAAGAAATCATCTTCTTGGGCCGCAACCGGAGAGGCACCCAAGTCCATACGCTCGAGCACGTCGGTGTAAACCGCAAACCCGATTGCCTGAGAAGACCTCTTCATGCGTTTCATCAATCTGTCGTACTGACCGCCGGAGATTGCGGTGGCGGCAATACCCCTGACAAACCCTTTGAACACGATGCCGTTGTAATAATTGATATCGTCGGTCACCGAGAAATCCACGCAGATGCGTTTTGCGCTGTCTTGTTTACGGAGAATCTAGAGGGTGGACTTGAACTTGTCATAAGCGCCGTTTGCGTTGACGAAGGAATCCGCCAACAGCTTATCCAAAACATCGATGTTCCGATCGATGGGACCGTAAGCGGACAAAAGCCCTTCGAGCAATGCCGCGTCGTCGGCATCGCATAACTTTTCTATCTCGGGAAGGTTTTTCTCTCCCATGGCCTTATAGAGACGCTCATAGCTTACGTTGTATTTGGAAAGTATCGTATCGACTATATCCAAATCGGAGACGCAAAGAACGCTCTCTTCGCTCAAAAGCGCCAAACTCTGTGCCGCAAGCAAAATGACTTCGCAGATGGCTTGCTTGTCCACTTTGCCGAAGCACTCTACGCCCGCCTGCATGAGCTCCTTAAAGCCGCCGCTTGCCTTGGAAACACGATAGACGTTTTCGTTATAGAAAAGCTTCTGGGTTTGTTCTGGATTGTCCTTGCTGTTTTTTATGATGGACAGCGTCACGTCGGGCTTTAGGGCCATCAGTTTTCCGGAAACATCGGTAAAGGTGATGACGTTATCCGACACCAGAAAGTCCTTGTTGCGCGCGTAAAGATCGTATTCCTCGAACTTGCTCATCCGATAAGGGGTGTAGCCCTTCTCCGAATACAGACTGCGCAATGCGAATATTATTTTTTCGGCATTGGTGATGACCGAATCCTTGATCTCCATGACTATCGGTCCTCTTCTTTCATCTTGTCGAGCGCATCGCGATATCCGCCTGCTCCGTATTCCAGGCAGCGGTTGACGCGGCAAATCGTCGCGGTGCTGACACCGACACTGCCGGCTATCTGCTGATAGCTTTGGCCTTCGTCGAGCAGCACGGCGATATCGAATCGCTGCGCCATGTCCTGAATCTCTTTGATGGTGCATAAGTCCTCAAAGAAGGCATAGCACTCCTCAACGGAGTTCAGGCGCGCAATGCTGGCAAACAGCCTGTCTGTTGACTCGTTTTTAATGTCTTTCATGGCAATCTCCGTCAGATTTCGTAAGTTTTAGCACTTTATCATAATAAAGCGTTAAAGCGCAAGAATATTTACCTTATATTTTTGTTTCGAAAGCGTGAACGGCAGAAAAATAAAAAGGTGTCCTTGTTTGGGACACCTTGTGCTTGATTTGGAGCGGGTGACGGGATTCGAACCCGCGAATGAAAGCTTGGGAAGCTTTTGCCTTACCCCTTGGCCACACCCGCAAACGATGCGCGAGATATTATACCTGCATTACAGATCCCCAAACCCAAAGGTTTTGGGGGTGGTGACATCAACGCGCAGCTCGCGAAGGACGTCCCCTTCTTCCCTCCGCTCGACGGTGCAATATGTGATTCCGATTTCCATGTCCGGCGCCTGCGTCTTGAGAAGCGGAATGTTTCTCACCGGAAACTCCAGGTACTCTTTTTCTTCGATTACTCCCAGCATCGCTTTTCTGGCAATGAATATCGCTTTGGCGACGGCGGCATCTTCCCCAAACACCTTGGCGCTTTTGAGGAAGTAGTCTCTTTTGGACATATAGTAGGTATCGGAAGTCTCGTTATGCTCGAAGGCTTTGTTGTTTTGGTATATCTGCCCGGAGAACTTGTTTTCCAAAGAGCAGTAATGAAGGCCGAGCTTGAGCCCTTGTTTTTGTCCCCACTCAATCAAACGCAGGCAAACTTCTTCGCTTCCGGCAATCGGAACGCCGCCTGCGTACCAATAGTTGTAATAAACTCTCATCAAGGGATTTTTGAGCTTATAT
>JAGCZM010000054.1 GCA_017960005.1 Eggerthellaceae bacterium | reverse complement strand
GCCACCCTCGGCCTTTATGGATTCACCGGGTTGCAAGGTGCATTGGACAACGGGGAAGCTGCCGCCGATGAGTTCGTATTGCATATGTCCTCCTTTTGAGTCAATACGAGAATAACCTGCCTGAAATTGTACGCTCATACCCACGGCGAAAGATATCCGGGAGGGGCGTTTTACTCATTGACGAACGAATATTTCATAACTAAAATATCAGGGCTTGCTTTCAAAAGCCCCGTACACGCATAGCAAGGCGCACCGCACAGGAAAGAAGTCCAGTCTTACACCGGCGGATCGGCGTAGGAAACCGATGGCGCTTGGGCATGCACTTTTGAAAACAGACACCGACGAAGCGGTTTTTGAAAAACCCTTCGTCAAAAGCAATTGGAGGAAACAGTGAAAACGTTTTATGCGAAACCCCAAGAGGTTGAGCGTGAGTGGATTCTCATCGACGCCGCCGATCAAGTACTCGGCAAGGTTGCCGTTGAGGCTGCCACGATTTTGAGGGGAAAGCACAAGCCCCAATATACCCCGCATGTCGATACGGGTGACTTTGTCATCATCGTCAATGCGGACAAGATTCGTGTTTCCGGCAAAAAGGCAACCGAGAAGGTCTACTACCGTCACACCCTCTATACCGGAGGTTTGAAGGCAGAGACTTTCGAGGAGGCTATGGCCAAGCATCCCGAGCGCATTTTGGAGCACGCCATCAAAGGCATGCTTCCCAAGAACACCTTGGGTCGCCAAATGGGCATGAAACTGAAGGTATATGCGGGTCCCGATCATCCTCACGCCGCACAAAAACCCCGTGAGATCAAGTTAGGAGAGTAGTTATGGCAAACGAAGCTTTGTATTACGGTACAGGCCGCAGAAAGAACGCCGTCGCTCGCGTCCGTCTTGTTCCCGGTTCCGGTAAGTTCACGGTCAACGGCCGTGACGGCGTTGAGTATTTCGGAAGAGAGGTTGTGCTCAACATAGCCAAGGCTCCCTTCAAAGTCACCGACACCGTCGATCATTTCGATGTCGTTGCCACCATTGACGGCGGCGGCGTCATGGGTCAAGTCGGTGCCCTTCGTCACGGCATCGCCCGTGCTTTGCTTGAAGCAGGCGACTATCGCGACGAGCTTAAGAAGGCAGGATTTCTTACTCGCGATTCCCGTATGGTTGAGCGCAAGAAGTACGGCCTGAAGAAGGCCCGTAAGCGCCCGCAGTTCAGCAAGCGTTAATTTCGCGATTGGGTTTATGCCGTATCGGTGTCTAAAGGCCGATACGTATTTACCATCCGACAAGCAAAAAGCATCCGCTCGCAAGGGCGGATGCATTATTTTTTTCGGTTTGAGTTTTCGGATAACGCCTACGTGTGATAATGCATCAGTTATCTTTCTCGAAAGCAGGTAAGGAATGTTTTTCCAAGAAGAATTTGAAACCATGCCGCGCGAACAATTGCGCGAACTGCAACTTTTGCGTATGCGCGATACGTTCAAGCGCTGTTATGACAATGTGGATTTTTACAAGAAGGCTTTCAATGGGGCGGGTGTCGTTCCCGAGGATTTGAAGTCTTTGGATGATTTGCGCAAGTTTCCCTTTACGGTAAAGCAAGACATGCGTGATGCTTATCCGTATAAGTTGTTTGCCGTTCCCATGGACAAAGTCGCCCGCATTCATGCGAGCAGCGGTACCACCGGTCAAGCGACCGTCGTCGGCCATACCGCAGGCGATTTGGCCCGTTGGGGCGAGTGTTTTGCCCGAGGCATCAGAATGGCTGATTTGGGTCCGGGCACCGTTATGCAAGTCGCATACGGCTACGGTTTGTTCACCGGCGGTTTGGGCGCGCATGTCGGCGGTGAAGTCGCCGGTTGCTGCGTCATTCCCGCATCTTCGGGAAACACCAAGCGCCAAATCCAAATGATCAAGGACATGGGTGTCGAGCTTTTGGCCTGTACGCCCAGCTACGCGCTTCTTATCGCCGATTCCGCCATCGAGATGGGTTACGACCCGGCGGTGGATTTCAAGCTGAAAGCGGGTATATTCGGAGCGGAGCCTTCCAGCGACGGCATGCGCCGCGAAATCGCCCAAAAGCTCGGCATCCGCTATTGTGACGTTTACGGTCTTTCCGAAATCATGGGACCCGGCGTTGCCATGGAATGCGGGCACGGGGAAGGCCTGCATTTCGCTGAGGATCATTTCTATCCCGAAATCATCGACCCGGATACCCTGGAGCCTTTGCCCGATGGGGAATGGGGAGAGTTGGTTATCACCACGCTTACCCGCGAGTGCACGCCTTTGGTCAGGTATCGCACCCGTGACATCAGCCGCATCATCGCACAACCCTGTTCATGCGGACGCACGCATCGTCGAATCGACCGCATCATCGGCCGGACCGACGACATGCTCATTATCCGCGGCGTCAATGTGTTCCCGAGCCAAATCGAACAGGTCATCGCGGAGGTGCCCGGCATTGCGACGCAATACCAAATCACCGTCGGTACCCGCGGATCTTTGGATTACGTGGAGTTGGCCGTCGAGATGGCACCGGATTTCGTGTTCGACGAGATCAGGCAGCTTGAAGGCTTGAAGAAGAAACTGGCTGCAGAGCTCAAGAGCAATCTCCAGATTGCCGTCGATATCAGAATCGTCGAGCCTCACACCATCGAAAGAAGCGAAGGCAAAGCCAAGCGCGTCATCGATTTGAGGAAAAACACCGGCACGATACGCGGTATCGGGAAATAAGGAAAGGCGGATTATCATGATTAAACAACTGACGGTTTTCCTGACCAACGAAAAAGGCAGACTTGCGGCTGCTTGTCGCGTGCTGGCCGATGCCGGCATCAATCTGCGTTCTTTAAACGTTGCCGATACGGCGGATTTCGGGGTGGCGAGGATTATTTGCGACAATCCCGACGATGCATTGCAGGCTTTGCAGCATGCGGGCTATCGCGCCGCAATCACCGATGTGGTGGCGGTATGCGTACCCGATGTTTTGGGAGGTCTGGCTGATTTGCTGGCCTTCATGGATACCCTCGATGTCAATATCGAGTACGGGTATTGTTTCGTCAACGGCGGCGGCAATGCCATCGACATTCTCAAAGTCGACGGCGGTGCGGATGTCGAGGAGCGTCTGATTGAGGCGGGATATGTCTGTCCCAAGGCCGAGGACGTGTATAATTTTTAGGTTAAAAAATGCGGTTCTTCGAAGGAATTCGGAGGTTTTAAAATGAATGACATTATCGAGACCTTCGGGTCAATGGTGTTCAACGAGCGCGTCATGAAGGAGCGCTTGCCCAAGGAGGCTTACGAGAGCCTTTTGAAGGCAATCGCCGAGCGCAAACACTTGGATGAGCAATTGGCCGAGGTCATTGCAGAGGCCATGAAAAATTGGGCCATGGAAAACGGTGCGACCCACTACACCCATTGGTTCCAACCCCTGACGGGCATGACTTCCGAAAAACACGACAGCTTTTTGGATCCCGTCTCCGACGGTACCGCCATTGCGAAGTTTTCCGGGAAAAACCTCATCCAAGGTGAACCGGATGCCTCTTCGTTTCCCAACGGCGGTCTTCGCACCACCTTTGAGGCTCGCGGCTATACCGCATGGGACCCCACGTCATATGCCTTCATCAAAGATGAGGTCTTGTGCATTCCGACCGCTTTCGTGAGCTTTACCGGCGAGGTTTTGGACAAAAAGACCCCGCTTTTGCGTGCGATGGAGGCCATCTCCAAGCAAGCCAATCGTGTGATGGCGCTATTCGGGGAGGAATCCCAAAGGATTTCCGTCAACGTGGGTGCCGAGCAAGAGTATTTCTTGATTCCGCTTGCGGATTTCGAGGCACGTCAAGACCTGGTCATCTGCGGCAGGACGTTGTTCGGCTACGCCCCCTGCAAAGGTCAAGAACTCGAAGAGCATTATTTCGGGTCGATTCGCCCCGTGGTAAACGAGTTCATGAAGGATTTGAACGAGGAACTTTGGAAACTCGGTGTTTCCGCAAAGACCAAGCACAACGAAGTCGCTCCCTGCCAACATGAGCTGGCCCCCGTGTTTACGGATGCCAACCGCGCGGTCGATGGCAACCTGCTCACCATGGAAAAAATGAACATGATTGCCGAGCGTCACGGTTTGGCATGCCTGCTTCACGAGAAGCCCTTTGCCGGCATCAACGGCAGTGGCAAGCACAACAATTGGTCCATCTCCGCGGGCGGCAAAAGCCTGCTCGATTCCGGTGAGGACCCCATGGACAATCTGCGTTTCTTGGTCTTTTTGACCGGCGTCATCCAAGCGGTCGACGATTATCAAGACCTGCTGCGCATGTCGGTTGCTTCTGCCGGAAACGATCTGCGTTTGGGTGCCAATGAGGCGCCTCCCGCCATCGTGAGCATTTTCTTGGGTACCGAGCTTTCGGCATTGGTGGATGCTCTCATCGACGGAACGAGCTTCACTTCCGCCGAGAAGGTCGCCATGGACATGGGCACTTCGGTATTGCCGGCGCTTTCCAGAGACAACACCGACAGAAACCGCACGAGCCCCTTTGCTTTTACCGGCAACAAGTTCGAGTTCAGAATGCCCGGTTCCAGCGTCAATTTGGCCGATGCAAACACGATATTGACGACCGCCATGGCAAAAAGTCTCAAGGATTTCGCAGACGCCATGGAAGGCGTGGGCGATGATTTCGAGAAGGCAGCCATCGAATACATCCGCCGTGTCCTGAAAGCGCATCGTCGCATCATCTTCAACGGCAACGGTTATTCGGATGAGTGGATCGAGGAGGCCAAGCGCCGCGGCCTTTGCAACTATCGCAACACCGCCGAAGCACTTCCTTGCTTTGTCGAGCCCAAAAACATCGCTTTGTTCGAGGAAATGGGCATCTTGAGCGAGCACGAGATTCGCAGCCGCTATGAGGTCAAGCTCGAGAAGTACAACAAGATCATGAATATCGAAGCTCGTACCATGAAACGCATGGTTCGTCGCGATTATCTGCCTGCCATCAACGCTTATGCGCAAGAGATCGCCCAAACCATCAACGCCATGGAATCCGCGATTCCCGGTATCGAGCTTGAGCAACAAACCGATTTGCTCAATCGTTTGTCGCAAGGCATCAAGGCCATCAACAAGCAATTGATTGCTTTGGATGCGGCACATCAAGCTGCCCTGAAGATCGAAGATCAACAAGAGCGCGCCAACCATTATGCGTTTGTCGTCCGTCCCATCATGGATGCGTTCAGAATCGAAGTCGATTCCATCGAAAAGATAGTCTCGAGGGACTACTGGCCGGTATCCACATACGACGACATTCTGTTTTACGTCTCCTGTTAGTTTTTGAGACAAAAGATGTTTTTCAGGCGGCCCCGAGGAATCGGGGTTGCTTTTTTCGGAAGCGATTTTTGTTGTCTTGTCGCTTGTGCGTGCGGATACACGTGTTATCATATGCGGGCTTGCCGAATGGCGGCAAGCAGGTAACTGTAGGCCCCCGAGACATGTTTGATTTTGGTGACCTGCCCGAACAAACGATAAGGATGATTCGGGAAGGCTTTCTCAATAATCAAGCGGAATATTCAACCGTAAGCTATCAACCATTGAACCGGGGTCCCCGATTTTTTTGAAAGGGGTCCATTTTGACCGAGATCAAAAACACAAACGTCATCGAGTGGACTGATATGACCGATGAGGAAATGTCAGCCAAAGTTGACAACACCATGACCAACTTCCATGAAGGCGATCTGGTGAAGGGCGTCATCGTCAAGCTTGAGCATGACGAGGTATTGGTGGATATCGGATACAAGAGCGAAGGTGTCGTTCCCGTACGCGAGCTTTCCATCCGCAAAGACGCAAACCCGGCTGATTTGGTAGCTTTGGGCGATCAAATCGAAGCACTCATCATCACCCTTGAGGACAAGGAAGGCCGTCTTATCCTCTCCAAGAAGCGTGCCGAGTACGAGCGTGCTTGGAACACTGTCGAGGAGAAGTTCAAGGCCGGCGAAGTCGTCAAAGGCGAGGTTATCGAAGTCGTCAAAGGCGGCTTGATTATGGACATCGGCCTGCGCGGCTTCTTGCCCGCATCTTTGGTCGACTTGCGCAGAGTCAAAGATCTCGACTCTTACATGGGTACCGAGATTGAAGCCCGCGTCATCGAGATGGATCGCAATCGCAACAACGTTGTTTTGAGCCGTCGTGTTCTGTTGGAGGAAGGCCGCAAGAACGAGCGTTCCGAGATCTTGAACCAACTCACCAAGGGTATGCGTCTCAAGGGCACCGTTTCCAGCATCGTCGAGTTCGGCGCATTTGTCGACTTGGGCGGTATCGACGGTTTGGTCCATATCTCCGAGCTTTCCTGGAACCATGTCAACCATCCTTCCGAGGTCGTCAAGGTCGGCGACGAGGTCGAGGTGGAGGTCTTGGATGTCGATTTGCAGCGTGAGCGCATTTCTTTGGGCTTGAAGCAAATCACCGAAGATCCGTGGTTGAAGCTTGTCGAGGCATTCCCGATTGGAAGCATCGTCGAGGGCAAGATTACCAAGCTCGTGCCCTTCGGCGCGTTCATCGAGCTCTCCGAGAGCGTCGAGGGCTTGGTCCACATTTCCGAGATGGCCACCAAGCACATCGAGGTGCCCGCACAGGTTGCCAAGATCGGTCAAGTTGTCAAAGTCAAGGTTATCGAGATCAATCCCGAGCGCCGTCGTATCTCTTTGTCCATGAAGGCCGCAGCCGAAGAGCTCGGATTTGAAATCGAGATTGACGAAAGCATCGTCGTTGAGGAGAAACCCGCCAAGAAGACCAAGAAGGCCGAAGGCGAAGAGGCACCTGCAGCCGAGGAAGCTCCCGCTCCCAAGAAGCGCAGTTCCAAGAAGGCAGCCGAGGCCGAAAAGCCCGCCGAGGAGCCGGCAGCCGAAGAGGCGTCCGAGCCCGCAGCAGAGGAAGCCGCTGCCGAATAGGCTTTGTTCAATGTATGTGAAAAGGACCGCGGAGTTTGACTTTGCGGTCCTTTTTCTTTGTTCGTTTTGTCGGGATTCGGTGACGGAAAGCAACAAATCGGTATCCGCATTCTTCCGTCGACACGGCAAAGAGGCTTTCTGCGTGCTTTTACGAAAAGTACCGAGAGGAATACAACGTATAATTCCTCCCGAACGACGAAAAATGCAATCGACAAGATCGGTTAAACCCGATCGGAATGCGAGTTGACATGTTTTACAAAGAACCGATATTGACGAGAATCGATGATTTCGATCAAAAGGGCAAGATGACCTCCGTTGTCATGCTCAAGGCTTTGGAGAATCTTTCCGTCAATCAGGCCACGTTCGTCAAAGACGACGTCATGGAGGGCAAAAGACGCGGAGTCGTGTGGTTTTTGACCGAATGGAGAGTCGAGGTTGTCAAAACCCCGCGCTTCCATGACGAGTTGCAGGGAGAGACCTGGGCAACGGGTAAAGCTCCGGCATCGCGCACCCGCCGTCAGATGCGCCTTTTGGACCTGAGCGACGATGTCTTGGTCAAGGCCGAGGCTTGCCTTATGCTCTACGATTTGGAGAAGAAAGCCGTTGTCGGTATCACCCAGGACATATTCGACAAATACCAGCCCGAAGAAATCAGGCAGTTTGACGACGATCTGCCGTTTTTCAGGCAAGGGGAGGATTTCGAGAAAACGATTCAAATGCAGGTGCGTCGCTCCGATGTGGATTTCATCGGGCATGTACACAACACGGCATATCTGGAATTTGCCAACGAATTGGTTCCCGACGAATACCTCAAGACCAAGTCCGTCAAGAGTTTCAGGGTGGTGTATCGTCGCCAGTTGCAACACGGCGATATCTTCGAGGTAAGGCTTTCCCGCAAGGACGATAAACTGCTGATGGGCATCTACAAAGACGACACTTTGTATGCCGGCGTTGAGCAAACCTGGGAATAGGATTATTCGATTATCCTTGTCTTTTAAAACCCCTTAATCCGAAGGGGTTTTATTTTTCGGTGCTACAATTGGGCGCGACACTTTTTGAAAGAGGTACATCATGAAAAAGCCAGTTGTCGTTTGTTTTTCTCATACGCATGAGAATACCCTCAATATCGGCTACCGTATCGCGGAGAAGATGAACTGCGATGTCATCCGTATTGAGCCGGTAAATCCGTATCCGGACTTTCTGTCCATCAACAGCCCGCTTATCATGCAGGCCGAAGACGAGCTCAACGACGGTTATCTGCCTTTGATTTACGAGACTTCTCTTGAAGATCACGATGTCATCATCATCGGCACTCCCGTCTGGATTGAGACTTTGCCCTCCACCATGCTCAGCTTTTTGAAGCTTGCCGCACGCGGGGAAGAGGGAAGCGGCTATGCCCATCAGCCCTTCATTACCCTCGAGCAATATCAGGAAATGAAGCGCAAAGAGGAAGAGGCCAAGAAACGCCAGGCGGAAATCGACGCGATGCGCGCCGAAGCCGAAGCCCGCGGCGAAGAGTTCATCGAGCCCGAACCGGAACCCGAACCCGAGCCCGAACCGGAGCCCGAACCCGAGCCTTATGT
>JAGCZM010000053.1 GCA_017960005.1 Eggerthellaceae bacterium | reverse complement strand
TGGCGTTTACCTTGGTGCTGGTTTCCTTGGCGGTATCTTTGTGGATGAGAAGCTTCGGAAGCGATCGTTATCTGGACTGCTTGCCGGTTTTGGCGGTGGCGATATTCGTATCCGAGTTCGTGTTCGGCATCTTCTGTTTGACCATAAGTCCTGCGGTGACCTTTATCGACGCGCTTTTGTATCGCATCTTGCTCTGCATCGTTTACGATTTCGTGATAGCGGCAATACTGCTGTTCCCGACATTGAAGGTCTTGAACTTACAACCCGCACGCAGCGCCGGCTCGGTTTACAAATCACCTTACGCCAAGTAGGTGATATATGAGCGCGGTAACCACATCCATTTTGATTGTCTCCGCGGCACTGGCCATCGGCTTGGTGCTGTGGTTTATTCTGTCGCGCCGCAGCAGAAAAAACAAGCTCAACACTTCCGCTTACAATGCTACTGAGTCTTCCGAGGCCACACCCCGAAAGGACGCACCCAAGGTCAATAAATCCAAATCCCGTGTCGAAAAGCCCTCCGAGTCCCTGCGCAGTCGTTTTTTGGGGTTCGGCGGCGTGGTCGGCGCGGCATTCATCGGGCTGGTTGCCCGTCTGTGGAGCTTGCAGGTCATCAACGAGCAGGCATATGCCAAAAAGGCTTCCCAAAACCTTCAGGCAACGGCATACACCATCGCACCGCGCGGATGCATCTACGATACCAACGGCATCGGTTTGGTTAAAAACCGTGCCATCCTGACCGTATTGGCAAATGCCGATGCGGCGGCCAATTTGGATACGCAGCGCAGGCTTTCGGCAGTACTGGGTATTCCGCTCAACATCGTCCGCAAACGCATGAAAGACACTTCCACCGGCTCTCGGGATCAGCGTGTCGTTGCCACAGATGCTTCGTTTAGAGATATCGCGTTTATCACCGAGCATTCCAGCGCGTTTCCGGGAATAACGGTCGAGACGCGTACCGTCCGCGAATACCCCTACAAGGGCTTGGCGGCGCATGTTTTGGGATACAGCGGTATCGCATCGCGTGCCGACTTGGAATCCACCTATGAGGGCCGCGATATCAAACCCAACGATCTGGTCGGCAAATCGGGAATCGAGGCGGCATACGACGGTATACTTTCGGGAGACCACGGTGTCAGACAAATGACCGTCGATGCGCTCGGCAATGTTTTGTCCGTCAACAGCGAAACCCAGGCCACCAAGGGAAGCGATGTTTATCTGACCATCAACGCATTCGTACAATACGTTTGCGATAAGGCGTTGGCGGCAACCGTCGCGCCAAAGGACGAGACCATCGGAACCGGGCACGGAGTTGCCGCGGCCGTTGTTGCCATGAACGTCAATGACGGCAGCATCATCGCCATGGCAAGCTATCCGACATTTGATCCTTCGAACTTCACCAATGGCATCTCCAGCGATATCTGGGAGCTTTACAACAAGCCCGAAAGCCATGCGCCGCTCAACAACCGTGTCGTCAACGGCATGTACGGTGCCGCTTCGACGTTTAAGGCGTTTACCGGCCTTGCCGGTCTCGAATACGGGTTTGCCACTACCGAGCAGTCTTGGAAATGCTCCGGCAAATGGGACGGATTCGAGTCCGGCGAAATCAAAAACTGCTGGAGTTCGCGCGGACACGGCACGCTTGATTTCTATCGCGGCGTCGTGGTTTCCTGCGATGTTGTTTTCTACGATATCGCCAAAGAGTTTTACAAAGCCTCACGCACAAACGGAGGCAACCTTTCGAATACGGCCATCCAAGAGGTGTTGGAGAGATACGGGTTCGGACGCAAGACGGGCATCGATTTGCTCGGTGAGAGTTCGGGACGTATTCCGACGCCGGAGTGGAAGGCGGAATATTGGAGAAACGTTCCTTCCGAAGCCATTTGGAAGGGCGGCGATTTGACCAACATCATCATCGGCCAGGGTGATGTTTTGATCACGCCGATGCAGCTTGCGGTCGCATACGGCGCGATTGCAACGGGCAGGGTCATCAAACCTCATCTTCTTAAAGAAGTGCACAACGCGAAAGACGAAGTCGTTATTACCGCAAAGCCGGAGATCGTTGCCATTCCCAAGGTGGAAACCGAACATCTCGAATGGATGAGGCAGGCTTTGCGCGGTGTTGCCGTGGAAAACTCCGATATCGCCAAGATGTTCAACAAATACGGCATCGCGGCGGCATGCAAGACCGGTACCGTCGAGCATACCAACAAAGGCGATGACGGCTGGTTTGCCTGCTATGCGCCGTTTAACAATCCCAAATACGTGGTCGTGGCCGTGGTGGAGGAAGGCGGCGGCGGTGCCGCGGTCGCCGGACCGATCGCCACGCAGGTCATGGATGCCGTGTTGCGCGCCGATGACGGGTCGCTCGACCCCTATCTGAGCGCCATCGCCGGCTCCAAAGGCAAGTGTCTGGAAAACCTCGACACCCGTACATCGGGTCGTACCGACTAAAGGAAGGGGGAGAAGACATCATGGCAAACAACACAAGTCAGTCTCCGCTTCCTTCCGGCATCTCGGTGGGGGTGGGCTCCCGTATGCCCGATCGCTCAAAGTTGGGCAAATCGGGTTCCGCGGTTTCGAGCAACATGGCCGAACCCGCAATGGGGCGCAGCGCATCGCGCTTTTCTTTGACATCGTTTGGACCGTGGCATCTGTTTTTGATTGTGGCACTTCTTGCCGCATACGGCCTTCTCGTCGTTTGGTCGGCGGTGCAAACCGACCCCGATTACGAGTTTACCCGCCAGCTCACCGGCGTTTTGGTGGGACTGGTGTTTATGCTTGCTATCAGCCAGTTCGATTTCCGGAGGCTGACGAAGCTTTGGGGATTGTGGCTCGGTATCAGTTTGCTTTTGATATTGTCTCCGCATTTTCCCGGTATCGGCGTTACCGTCAACGGCGCATCCTCATGGATTGAGTTGTTCGGATATCAGATGCAACCGAGTGAGTTTGCCAAGGTCACGGTGGTGTTGTTTACCGCATCGCTTGTCGCCCATAACGCCGAGAGCATGTCTTCTCTCAAAACCTATCTCAAGGTCTTGGCATTGTTGCTTTTGCCTTTTGTCGCGATTCTGACACAGCCCGATATCGGTACCGGTATGGTATATCTGGTCATCGCCGCCGCGGCACTCATCATGGGAGGAGCACGTTCCAAGCATCTGCTTATCACGCTCGGTGCGGGTGTTTTGCTTATCGGCGCGGCGTTTGCCGTCGATGAATTCCTCAAATACGAAACCGCCAACGGTTATACCGAATACGTCATCATCAAGTCCTATCAGCGAGCCCGCCTTGCGGTGTTTTTGAACCCCGATGCCGACTTGATCGGTGACGGATACAACCTCGAACAGGCAAAGATCGCCATCGGTTCGGGCGGTTTGTTCGGCAAAGGGCTGCTCAACGCAACGCAAAGCGCCAACGGTTTTTTGCCAGAAGCATGCACGGACTTCATCTTCTGCGTGCTGTGTGAGGAACTGGGATTCTTCGGCGCGTTTTTGCTCATCGCGCTCTATATCGGTCTTTGGGTGTTCTGCGTCAATATCGCACGTCACTCCACGAGCATGTTCGGATTGCTTTTGGGTATGTCAATCGTGGGTATGTGGGTGTTCATGGTTGTAGAAAACATCGGCATGACCATGGGCATGCTTCCCGTAACCGGCATTCCGCTTCCTTTTGTTTCTTACGGCAGTTCGTTTATGCTTGTCAACTTCGTGATGATCGGCATCATCGCTTCGGTTTGGAAGTTCGGCC
>JAGCZM010000052.1 GCA_017960005.1 Eggerthellaceae bacterium | reverse complement strand
TTCATTAACATCATCAAGTCGACCACGATAGGGTATTCCTCCGTTACCGTCGATGACTGCGACGTCGATTGCGAATACAAGACCCCGGAATACATCCTGCTTCCCGTCTATACCGCCGGCGTCAAATACCGCGATGAGGAATACACCTTTGTCATCAACGGACAAACCGGCAAAGTGGTCGGCAAACTGCCTGCTTCCACGGTAAAAAAGGTTTTGTTCCCGATGGGATTTTATGCGTTGTTTGCCGCCGCATTCGTGGGGCTGAGTTTGCTGTGCGGGTTTCCGTTCGAGGATTTGTATGCGGCAGCGCCGTTTATCCTCGCGTTCATACCCACGGCCATCATCGGCAAGAGCATGTCATCTCAGATGTCTTCCATCGTCGAGCAGAAGACGGCTCAGCAATTTATCGTACCCGACAAGTTCGTGCTTACCGGCAAAACCGATGTCAAATACAAATCGAGCCGTCGGGTCGTGCATCACAATAAAAGCTAAGAGCGCATCTCCCACGCCATATCCCAAAACATCTCTTCATAGCGACTCGAGCGTACGAATATGTCCTCGAGACGTTTCGCTTCGTTTTCGGTGATGTCTTTTGCCATTTCTTCCAGCACGGCAATCATTTGTTTGTTTGCTTTTCGGTATTCCTCGCTTGAGTATCCCGCCACCCAGTCTTTGAACACGGGATGCTTCAGGGACAAAGGATAGGTATCGGCGATGTATCTTCCGATGGCCTCGTAGCTCAAAGCGCAGGGAAGTATGGCGACAAAGGCATCCAGCGAGCTTCCTGCATGGGCGACATCGAGCATGTAGGAGGTATAGGACTTGTTGATGATGGAACTTGGGGTGGCGTGTATCTCTTCGCGGGTGATGTTTAACTGCTCCATATAGGAGTTATGGGTGTTCATCTCCTCGGAGATGATCATTTGGATCAATTGAGCGAGATAGCAGATGGTCTCGGGACGGGATTCTTTGGTGATGGCAACCGCAAACGCTTTGGCGTATTCGACCAAATACAGATAATCCTGGATGATGTAGTACCGAAACTTCCCCGTATCCAGCGATCCGTCTCCGATGCCGTTGATGAAGGGATGTTTGTAATAGCGCTCCCAAATGTCGGCGGAAGCATCAAGCAGTCGTTTGGTGAGGTTCATGGTTTTCTCTTTCTTCATTCGGATGGGGCTTGTGCAAATCTGCCGGTTAAGTCAAAGGCATGGTTCATCGGACCGCTTCCGCTTCCCAAATCCAGCATGGCCTCCAATGCGCCCGATACGAAAGCTTTGGCAAGCTCAACCGATTTGTCCAAATCGTATCCTTTGGCGAGGTTTGCCGCCATCGCGCTTGAAAGCGTGCATCCGGTTCCGTGCGTGTTGGGGTTGTCGATATGCTTTCCGAAAAACCATTTTGCTTGACCGTTTGCGTATAAAAGGTCGTTTGCGTCGTTTATCGCATGACCGCCTTTGAGCAAAACGGCACAGGAGTATTTCTCCGAAATCGATTTCGCGGCATGCTCCATATCTTCGACGGTTTTGATTTCTTGTCCGATGAGGACTTCGGCTTCGGGTATGTTTGGTGTGATGACAGATGCCAAGGGGATGAGGCATTTGCTCAGTGTTTCTATGGCGTCATCGGAGATGAGTTTTGAGCCGCTGGTTGCCACCATGACCGGATCGACGACGATGTTTTTGGCTTTATAAAACGTCAATCGCTCGGCAATCGTCTCGACCAAATCGCCTGAGGCGACCATGCCTATCTTTACCGCATCGGGATACAGATCCTCAAACACGCTGTCCAGCTGTTGTTTGAGGAAAGATGGGCTGACCTCCGTGATACCCTGCACGCCGAGGGTGTTTTGTGCGGTAAGCGCGGTTATCGCGCTCATGGCAAACACGCCGTTTAGGGTCATGGTCTTGAGATCGGCCTGGATACCGGCTCCTCCGCCCGAATCGCTTCCCGCGATGCTCAGTACTTTTTTCATGAAAAACTCCGATCTTCTATGTCGATGAGATCAAGGATTTCTTGAGGTTGTTCGAAGGTTGCAAGGAAATAATCGCTTTTTTCTTTGACGGCGTCTTCGTGTTTTTTACCCCTGTTGTCAAACACTCCCACGGTGACAAAACCGGCTTTTGAGGCGGTGTTGAGTGCATGGGGAGCGTCTTCGAACACCAATGTCTGTTTGGGCTTGGTGCCGATGATTTGCGCGGCCCGTACATACACATCCGGAAACAGCTTTCCTCTGCCGCCCACATCGGCCACCGTCACCACGTCCTCGAAATACTCAAGGATGCCATGGCGATTCAGGGCCGCTTTGGCCAAGGGGGCATCGGTGACGGTTGCCACGATACAGGGGATGTTTCTTTGTTTGAGGGAATCGAGCATGGCGGCAACGCCGGGCTTGATGTCGATGTCTCTCAAATAAAACCGCTCCATCATGATATTGATTTCTTCGGCGACATCGTCAAGCGTTTTGTTGAGACCGAAGCAATCGATGAGATATTTGCAGGCCTCCGGCAAGGTCATCGAGAATATGAACTCGGCGGTTTCCTGCTTTGCGCGGATGCCCAGGGATTCAAGATAAAGCAAAGGAGCCTTGTGCCAATAGCCGATTGAATCAAGCAGCGTTCCGTCCAGATCGAAAATCGCTCCTTTTATTGCGGGTCTTATAAGGGTTGATACCGCGTGTTTGAGATCGGATGCCGCTTTTTCTATGTCAGGTTGTGCGAATATCGCGCTTACCACCGCAACGCCGTCGATACCGGTATCGGATAAAAGCGGCAGATTTTCTTTGTTGATGCCGCCGATGGCCACAACGGGGATGGATACCGCTTCGCAGATTTGCTTGAGAATGTCCAAAGAAACGTTGTCGGCATCGGGTTTGGTTCCTGTGGGAAACACCGCACCGACTCCCAGGTAGTCCGCACCTGCGGCCTGTGCGTCAAGAGCCTGCTTGACGGTTTGCGCCGACACTCCCAAGATCATATCGGGTCCTATCAGTGCTCTCGCTTTGTCGGCGGGCATGTCGTTTTGCCCGATATGTATGCCGGCAGCACCGATTTGCATGGCGATGTTGACGTTGTCGTTGATGATGAGAGGTATCTCGTATGCATCGCAAAGAGTTTTGAGGCATCTCGCTTCTTTTATGAACGCGGATGTATCCGGATCCTTTTCTCTGAGTTGTACGCAGGTAACACCTCCGAGCAGGGCCGACTCAACATCTTCGGCCAAGTCTCTGCCGTTTAACCATGCGCGGTCGGTCACCGCGTATAAAGAAAGCATTTTTTTAACGAAGCTCATAACGTGCGCTTTCGTGGAGCTGCTCGGATGTCAGGTTGTAGACGGCATCGATCAGGTAGTTGCGGAAAGAGCTGTTTCCGTCCAAAGAACCCATGCGTTTGTATGCGATTTCTCCGGCAATACCCATGGCGATGAGAGAGGTGCATACTGCCTCAAACACATCGTTTTGATTGGCAACGACATAGGCGCATGTCATCGCGGAGAGCATGCAACCGGCGCCCGTGATTTTGCCCATGATGGGATGACCGTTGGATATGATGCATACGCGCTTGCCGTCGGTGACGATATCGGTTGCCCCGGTGATGGCTATGACGGCCCCTGTCGCAAGAGAGAAATCTTTCGCAAACGCGATGACGCCGTCGATGTTGGATGCATTGACGGCATCGGCTTCGTTTGCATCCACGCCTTTTGTCCCCGAAAGCCCTTGGGCAAGCGCCTTTATCTCGGAGATGTTGCCGCGTATGACGGAGAACTTTATCTGCTTGATGAGTTCGTTTGCGGCATTGCTGCGAAGCTTGGACGCTCCGGCTCCGACCGGGTCGAGCAAAACGGGATGGCCCAGTTCGTTTGCTTTTTTGCCTGCCAAAAACATCGATTCGATGGTGGCGGCGTTTAATGTGCCGATATTGATGTTGAGACCGCCGCAGATGCCGGTGATGTCTTCCACGTCGTTTTTGTCGTCCGACATGATGGGGGATCCCCCGCATGCCAAAAGAATGTTGGCGCAGTCGTTTACCGTCACATAGTTGGTGATGTTGTGAACCAGCGGCGTATTGGCGCGTAAAGATTCAAGACAATGTTTGAGATCGATCATTTTTCTCTCCGATACAAAAAACTTCCCCGGATAAACGACGCGGGGAAGCAAACGAAAAACAATCGATACTCCCTACGTCGGCATTACCCGAATCAGGTAAAGGGTCGAAGTTGAATACTTCCTCTCAGCCTGTCACACAAGCTCCCCCGATGTTTGATTCATGCAACATGATGGCATAGCGGGACAAAGGATTGCAAGGAAAGGGGATTTAAAAACAAAACGTCCCGATAAACGGGACGTCATGTGAATGCGCACGGTGGCGGAGAGTCAGGGATTCGAACCCTGGATGCCCTTGTGGGGCATACTCACTTAGCAGGCGAGCACCTTCGGCCTCTCGGTCAACTCTCCAAATCCGTAGGGATATGCATTTTAATACAAAGTGAACCATCCACAAGCGAGGAATGATTATTTGGACCCCTTATCGAAAAGGTCCCGAGATCAAAAGTTCCGGGACCTTTTTGTTTTTGTGGCGGAGGATGTAGGATTTGAACCCACGATGCCTTTCGGCATAACAGTTTTCAAGACTGCCGCCTTCAACCCCTCGGCCAATCCTCCTTCAAAATGCGGTTGCATATGATACCGCAAATATGCCGATTTGCTTGTGTTGATTGTCGTTTGGGCACGGAAGGTTTCATCAATCACTTAATACCATATAATGCACCACATGGATGATATCGCTTACATGCAGATGGCCATAGAACAGGCAAAATGCGCTGCCGCACAAGATGAAGTTCCCATCGGTGCGGTGGTCGTGTATCACCTGCGCGATAAAGCAACGGACAAGTTCATCGAACCCGAGCGGGTGTTGGCCAAGGCGTTTAACTTAAGAGAAACCCTCGCAAGTCCCTCCGCACATGCCGAGTTTTTGGCCATGCAACAAGCATCGGAGGAATTGGGCTCTTGGAGACTGACCGGCTGCACCGTCTATGTCACGCTGGAGCCCTGCATCATGTGTGCCGGTTTGATGCACCAATCCCGCATCGATCGTTGCGTGTTCGGGGCATCCGATCCCAAGGCAGGCGCTCTGGGCACTCTTTATCGGATTCATGCCGATGAGCGTCTCAATCATACGTTTGAGGTGACGTCCGGTGTTTGTGCCGACGAGTGCGGCAAACTGCTGAGCGACTATTTCTCCTCTAAACGCAAAAACAAACAATCCGATTGCGAATGATTATGAGTATCACCGATAAAAACAAAGTGGATATGGTTGCGTTGGCCCGCTCAACGCAGCTCGGGGATGCGCTCGGATCCTCGTCAAACACCGTTGCGGTCATGGCTCCCGCCAAGGTCAATCTGGTTTTGAACGTGGGGAAGAAAAACGATACCGGATTCCATGAGTTGGATTCGGTGTTCCAGAGTCTTGCTTTGCACGATGTCGTTTATTTGAGTCCCTTGCAGGGCGATGAAGCTGCCGATGTCAAAAACAAATCGCTTGCCGGGCAATCAAACATCGCCTGTGCCGGCCCGGACAAAAACATCGTGGTACGAATCAACTTCATTCCCAAAGAATCACTGCCCGAGGTTGAAGTCGCCATAGAAAACAACATGGTGTTTAAAGCGGTGGATACGTTTGCAAACGCCTTCGATATCAAGAAATCCTGCGTTCTCGACATCTTTGTCGAAAAGCATATTCCTGCTCAGGCCGGTCTTGCCGGCGGTTCCTCCGATGGGGCGGCGGTATTGATCGGCATGGCCAAGTTGTTCGGGTTAAGCGAAGATACGTCTGTTGTCTCGTGGAAGTCGTTTGAAACCCTGGAGAGGTGTGCTCAAGAGCTCGGATCGGACGTCGCGTTTTTTCTGCGCGGGGGAGCGGGCGTATACAAAAGCAGGGGAGACGTGTTTGTTCGCAGCCTCAAACCCAAAGACGGATTCGTCGTTTTGATCAAACCGGAAATCGGTGTCTCCACGGCGCAGGCTTATCGGGTGTTTGACGAGCTTGACGATGAAAACGGGGTTCAGCGGATTTGTTTGGATGATTCGGTTGATGATGCAAACAAAATCGCAATGTTCAACAATCTGGCAATCGCTTCGGAGACCATCGCACCCGAACTGATCGATCTCAAATCATGGATAGCTTCCAGACCCGGCGTCAAAGAAGTGTTGCTGAGCGGAAGCGGATCGGCGTATTTTGCGGTGACGGAGGACTACGCTTCGGCATCGAAGCTTTCCGGGGAGGCGGCGTTGCGCGGTTATTGGACACGTGCGACGATGTTCGCGCGCACCCGCGCGGCAATCATTCCCACCTGACGGGTTTTAGGTAAGGTAGTTGACCCAGCGCCGATTTGTTTTCTTCTGCAGCTGCAAAACGACAAAACAAATCAGCAAGGACAGCGCAAAACAGATGAGATAAAGCGGTAAGTTTGCCGTCAATCCGACGATGCGCTTCAAAAAGCCGCGTACCAAAAGCAGGTTTCCGAAACTCACGTAAATGATGATGCTCATCTTGCGCATGATGATGTTGTTCTTGAGTTTGATGTTCGATTGCAGACATACCAAAAACAGCATGAACGCGCTCGGGGCGACGAAGAAACCCACATCGGTGTAGCGAAGGAAGCCCAAGTTAAACGAAACGATCACTTCGCCGGCAAACAAGGCAAAGAAAACGATTGCCAGGATGATGCTTAACGGACGTTTGAACACCGAAAGCAGTTTTTCTTGGCGCTCGCAGGCGTATTTGCCCAGTGCGAAATAAAAACATGCCGTGAATATGTTCCAGGGGAATTTCAGGAAATCGAGGACGGCGGATATTTGACCCGTGACCGCATTCCCGTAAACGGAAGATATCGCTGTAATCGCGTACAGCACGAAGGTGAGGGCCAAGATGACAGAGGTTTTGAGTTTTTTGGAAAGCACGTATATCAGCCAGGCCGCAAACATGCATCCGACCAAGAACCACGATCCGCTGAACGTCGAGGAGATGAATATGTCTCTGATAAAACAAAGGTATGTAGAAAGTTGCGTATACCCGGGCGTGTAAATCCTCAGATAGACGATGTTGAGGACATTGATGATTGCCCATGCCAGATATAAGTAAAAGATGCGTTTGACATAATCGATGAGGCGCTGTTTGGAGATGTTGCCGTTTTCTGATTTGGAAAACAGGAAAAACGCGGAGGCAATGAAGAAAAACGGTACACCCCAGCGGCAGATTATCTCGACGAACAGATAAGCGTTTCCGAAATCGCTCAATGCGGAAAAATGCATCGCGAATATCAGGATGCTCGCAACCAGTTTGGCCAAATCAACCGCATCGAAATTTTTCTTCATGTCCGTCCCTCGGATCGGATAAAACACATCGTGTGTTTTGCGAAATTATAAAGAAAAGAGATGTCCGCATAAAACAAAAGCCTCCGATTTGCGGAGGCTTTGGATGCGGGGTGGTGCGCCCTGGGGGATTCGAACCCTCGACATACTGATTCGTAGTCAGTCCCTCTATCCAGCTGAGGTAAGGGCGCACGTCCTTGCCGAAAAACGGCAACGGCAATTTTTGCAGTGTTTGGAAATGATGTCAATGTTTTTATATACGTCCGCCCCTGAAAAACGACGCGAGGCGGGCAAGAAGCATGGCCAGGCGAACCGGATCGACTTGGGCGTTGGGACCGGCCTGGGTTTTTGCGTCGTCTTCATGCTCGTTTACTTCGGCTTTTTGCGCTTTAAACGAGTAATGGGGGTTGTGTTTCAAAAAGACATGCCTGCACCAAAGCGTGATGCCCAAGCCGATGAGGCACAAAATCAAAAACGCCAACGCGATATCCAGACCGATTTCGTTTCGGTCGATGAGAGCGTAGATGCATGCCAGCGCGCATATCGATCCCAGTATTATGAAAAATACCGTAAAGACCTTGATGAGTATTTCTTTGGCGCGGTTTGAAGAGTATTTGGCTTGCACCACCAAAAAGATGATGAAGGCGATGACGGCCAACACAATGATGGCGGGAATCGCTCTTACCAATCTGACGGCCATATCGCCTCCTTTCTTTTGAGTAAGTTTTCTTCGCTTGCATTATATATATGCTTTTGCGCTCGCAATATCCTGTATTGAGTTTTTGTTTTTAGTCCGCCATAAACGAAATATCGGTGTCGCGTTGCCCGTATCCCCACCACAATATATCCCGACAAGCCGATTCTTTAAAAACGAAGGGAGCAAAACATGGAAGAGCGCCAAATACAGCTGCATCGGATATATCGGCATTTCAAGGGAGATTGCTATTTGGTCGAGGACATCGCATTCGATTCCGAAACCGATGAGCCCTTTGTCGTCTATCGCAAACTCTACGGAGAGGGGACTTTGTCGATTCGACCGTTGAAGATGTTTATGAGCGAGGTCGACAAGGAGAAATATCCCGATGTTTCCCAGAAGTATCGCTTCGAGTTGATGGATGTCAAAAGCGTGGCCGTCAGGTAATCGCTTCGGGCATTGTTTTTGTTTGACCTTGCGTATAAAATACCGCTTTGCACATTAAAGTGGACCGTTAGCTCAGCTGGTAGAGCAGGGGACTTTTAATCCCAAGGTCCAGGGTTCGAGTCCCTGACGGTCCACCATGTGTTTGGGGTATCGTCCAACGGCAGGACTCTGGTTTTTGGTACCAGCTATCTAGGTTCGAATCCTGGTACCCCAGCCATCCGTTTCATAAACAGCCGCCCGTATTTTGCCGGGCGGTTTCTTTTTCGGGTTGTTTTGGTTTATGCTTTTGTTTACCAATCGGCAATAAGTTCGAACTTGAGTATCGATCCGAGGAAAAGGAAATCGGGTTATGCGAAGGTTTCGGGAAAACGTGTTTTGCATCGGGTGTTTGATTGTATGCCTTGTCATGTCGGGTTGTGCCGGTGACAATTATGCGAAAGATACTGTCGGTCCGATGCCGTTTTCCGTTATCTCCGATCGCATATACGAACCGCAGAATCCGGGAGATGAAGTGAGCATTCCGAGTTATACCCGCATAACGCATGCGCAGGCAAAAGAAATGATGGAGCAAAACGACGATATTCTGATTATCGACGTGAGACGTCCCGACGAATACGCATCCGGTCATATCCCCGGCGCGATCAATATCCCCAACGAGACCATCAACGACGACATCGTCGAGGATTTGCCCGATATGGACAAGATTATGCTTGTCTATTGCAGAAGCGGAGCCAGGAGTGCCGAAGCATCTCAAAAGTTTGTCGAAATAGGCTATTCGAGGGTCTTTGATTTCGGGGGAATAATGAACTGGACCGGAGAAATCACCCTCTGATCGGGGCCGGGTTTCGAAGGCTGACCGGTTTATCCGTATTAATCAGGCAAAATGCCCGAAAAAATTCAATAAAAACTTTAAAACTTTCCTTGCGGATAAAAGAATGCTTTTGCTATCATTTACCGTTGCTGTTTTATCTGCATTTTTAGCAAAAGGGGCAAATTTGGCCAAGGAAGATGTAATCGAGCTTGAGGGCACTGTGCTTGAGGCGCTGCCGAACGCAATGTTCAAAGTCGAGCTCGAAAACAAGCACGTTATCTTAGCCCACATATCCGGCAAGATGCGTATGCACTACATCAAAATCCTGCCGGGAGACAAAGTGACGGTCGAGCTTTCTGTTTACGATTTGAACAGAGGGCGTATCACTTATCGTTATAAATAAGTCCGATTTGTTATGAATGTGCGTAAAACCGCGTTGATGATTATCGCCTGCGGCTGGGCGTGAATATACATCAAAATAACCGCATAAACCGAAAGGAAGACAAATATGAAGGTACGCC
The DNA here is from genome assembly GCA_017960005.1 of Eggerthellaceae bacterium. GTDB lineage: Bacteria > Actinomycetota > Coriobacteriia > Coriobacteriales > Eggerthellaceae > RGIG10264. The sequence continues at coordinate 6,040 of JAGCZM010000052.1, read as the reverse complement.
CTTCGGTCAAGAAAATGTGCGACAAATGCAAGATCATCAGACGCCATGGCAAGGTTCTCGTCATCTGTGAGAATCCCCGTCATAAGCAGCGTCAAGGCTAGGAAGAAAAAGGAGATTAACCTATGGCACGTCTTGTTGGTGTCGACCTTCCTCGCGATAAACGCATTGAAGTCGGCTTGACCTACATTTACGGCATCGGCCTTACCACCTCAAAGAAGATTTTGAGCGAAACCGGTGTCAACCCCGACGTTCGCGTCAAAGACCTTACAGAAGAAGATTTCGCCAAACTCCGCGATTACATTCAGGAAAACCTCATCGTCGAAGGTGATTTGCACCGCGAGGTTTCTCAAAACGTAAAGCGCCTCATGGAGATCGGTTGCTATCGTGGCCTTCGTCATCGTAAGGGCCTGCCCGTTCGCGGCCAGCGCACCCATACGAATGCACGTACCCGCAAGGGTCCGCGTAAGCAAATCGGCGGTAAGAAGAAGTAAGTGAGGTAGCGAAAAGTGGCAACTAAGAAAAACGTACGCACCCGCATCAAGCGCTCCGAGCGCAAGAACATCGCAGTAGGTGCGGCTCATATCAAATCAACGTTCAATAACACCATCGTTAGCATCACCGATCCTCAGGGTAACGTGATTTCTTGGCAATCGGGCGGCACCGTCGGGTTCAAGGGTTCCCGTAAATCCACCCCGTTCGCCGCGCAAATGGCTGCCGAAGCAGCTGCCAAGACAGCAATGGAGCATGGCCTTCACAAGGTCTCGGTGTTCGTCAAGGGCCCCGGTTCCGGTCGTGATACTGCCGTTCGTTCATTGCAGGCTGCCGGTTTGGAAATCGCCAGCATTCAAGATTGCACACCCATTCCGCACAACGGTTGCCGTCCGAGCAAGCGTCGTCGCGTGTAGCTGAAAGGATCAAACTATGGCTCGTTATACTGGAGCGGACTGTCGTTTGTGCCGTCGTGAAGGGGTCAAACTCTTTTTGAAGGGTGACCGCTGCTACACGCAAAAGTGCGCACTCGAATGCCGCAATTATGCGCCGGGTGAAGCCGGCAAAAAGCGCGTAAAGGAAAGCGAATATCGTACTCAGTTGCGCGAAAAACAAAAGACGAAGCGTATTTACGGTGTTTTGGAAAAGCAATTCCATCACTACTATGAGGTAGCCAGCCGCCAGCAAGGCGTCACCGGTTCCAACCTGTTGGCTCTCCTCGAAACCCGTCTTGACAATGTTGTTTACCGTTTGGGCTTTGCGAAGTCCAGGGATGAAGCACGCCAGCAGGTCCGTCACGGCCATATCACCGTCAACGGTCGTCGCGTGGATATTCCTTCATTCCGCGTACGTCCCGGTGACTTGGTGGCGGTTGCTCCCAAGGCCAAGGATATGCTGGTAATCAAGAGCGCTCTCATCGCAAACGAGCGCGTGCAGGTTCCCGCATGGCTTGAGGTCGATATCGAGAAGCTTCAAGGCAGCGTACTTTCTGTGCCTACCAGAGATCAAATCGATATGGACATCAGGGAACAACTCATCGTCGAACTTTATTCGAAATAAAAATTACGGCATATTAAGGAGGCTTTATCAACATGACAGAGTTCATGAGGCCGACGGTAACAACGGAAGAAATAAACGATACGGTAGCGCGTTTCATTGTGGAACCGCTCGAGCGCGGCTATGGTGCAACGCTCGGCAACAGCATGCGTCGTGTGCTTTTGTCCTCTTTGGACGGAGCAAAGGCGACTGCCATCAAGATTGCCGGTGTGCAGCATGAGTTTTCTACGGCAGAAGGTGTCATCGAAGACATCACCGATATCGTATTAAACGTTAAGGGTTTGGTTTTCTCACCCGTTTCAAATGACGTGACGGAGGCTGTCGCTCACGTGAGCGCGGAGGGCCCCTGCACGGTAACCGGTGCAGACCTGGAGGTCCCCACCGAGTTTACGCTCATCAATCCCGAGCATGTCATCGCCACCGTCGCAGACGGCGGAGTGTTTGACATGGACATTCGTATCGGTGTCGGTCGCGGCTACGTGTCCGCCGATCGCAATCGTCGTACCGAGGACCCCATCGGCATCATCAGTGTCGACAGCTTGTTCTCGCCGGTACGCCGTTGCACGATGAATGTCGTGGATACCCGTGTCGGTCAGCGCACCGACTATGACAAATTGGTATTGGAAGTCGAAACAGACGGCTCCGTCACTCCCTTGGATGCGGTTTGCCGTGCTGCCAACATCATCAGCCAATACATGACATCGTTTTTGGCTTTGTCCGTGGGTTCCGATGAGGAAATGCCCGAAGTGGTTTCCATATTCGCACCCGAGAGCCAGGAAGACAACGCCGAGTTGCAGAAGAAGATCGAGGACTTGGATCTTTCGGTCCGTTCGTTCAACTGCCTCAAGCGTGCCGGTGTCCATTACGTACACCAGTTGGTCAATTTCTCCGAAAACGACCTTCTGGCCATCAGAAACTTTGGTACTAAGTCCATTGAGGAAGTCAAGGATAAGCTTGTTTCCATGGGCCTTACCTTGAAGCAATAGGAGTTATTGACCATGAGACACTATTTGAAGGGAAAGAGGCTCGGTACAGACAATAGCCATACTCTGGCTATGAAGAAGAGCTTGGCGGTCGCGCTTTTTACCAACGACCGTATTAAGACGACCGAACTTCGTGCGAAGGAGGTTCGCCCCGTCGTGGATGAGGTCATCACCTGGGCAAAGAAAGGCGATCTGCATTCCCGCAGATTGGCCATCGCCACCTTGGGTGATGCCGAATTGGTCCGTGAGATCTTTGAGAAGGTTTCTCAAGGCATGTTCAAGGATCGTCAGGGCGGTTACACCAGAATCATGAAGCTCGGCAATCGCAAGGGCGACAACGCATCCATGGTTATCATGGAGTTGGTAAGCGAGCCCGTCTCCAAGAAGGGTGCAAAACCTGCCAAAGAGCAAAAGGCAGCCGAGATTGAGCAGCCCGCAGCCGAAGAGGTTGCAGTCGAGGAAGCCGCTGCCGAAGAAATCGTCGCCGAGGAAGCTCCCGTCGAGGCAGAGGTTGCCGAAGAGGCACCTGCCGCCGAGGAAGCACCCGCATCCGAAGAATAAGCGATACTTATTCCAAACATCGAAGGGCCCCGCATGTTCGGGGTCCTTTCTTTTTTTGTATGAACGGCATCCGACAGAGTAAAATAATTCTCAAATCCCAATCTCCCGCACGAAAGGCAATCGGATATGGAAAGCATGCGTACACCGGAGGTCGAGCAGCTGCTCGATGTGTTTTGCAAGATGCGGGACAAAGACGACGTGTATGCTTTGCTCATCGATTTGTTCACCGTGCGCGAGATCAAGGAAACATCGAAGCGGTTGGTGGTTGCAAAGATGCTTTACGACGGTAAACCGTACTCGTTTATCGAAGAGAATACCGGTGTGTCCGCCGCAACCATCGCGCGCGTGTCAAAATGCCTCAATTACGGAGAGGGCGGCTATCATGCCGCGTTGCGTATCCTTCGGGAAGAATAAGGAAAGAAGAAAACATGGACAGAGAAATCGCATGGAAGAAATACGACGAATCCGACTTGGAAGCCCTGAGCGGACTTGCGGATGAATATATCGAGTTCATTTCTCAAAACAAAACGGAAAGGGAATGCTGCAAGACAGCCGTTGCCATGGCAAAAGAGCATGGCTACATCTCTTTGGACGAAGCCATCGCAAGCGGCAAAAAGCTTGCCTGCGGTGATAAGGTTTATGCCGTTTCCAAAGGCAAGGCGGTCATCTTGGTACAGCTGGGCCAAAAGCCCATGTCCGAGGGTCTCAATATCCTCGGTGCTCATATCGACAGCCCCCGTCTCGACCTCAAGCAAAACCCCTTATACGAATCAAATGGGTTGGCACTGCTCGATACGCATTACTACGGCGGTATCAAGAAGTATCAGTGGACCGCGTTGCCTCTGGCCATGCACGGCGTCGTTGCCAAAACCGACGGCAGCGTTGTCGATGTCGTCATCGGAGAAGACGATGCCGATCCGGTCTTTTGCGTGAGCGATCTGCTGGTCCATCTCGCCCAAACCCAACTCGAAAAAACGGGTGCCAAAGTAGTCGAGGGCGAGGATTTGGACATCCTCGTGGGAAACCAACCCAAATCTTCGAAAGACAAGGAAGAAAAAGATCTTGTCAAGGCCCGGGTGCTTGACATACTCAAAGAAAAATACGGCATAGAAGAGGAAGATTTCGTGTCGGCGGAACTTGAGATGGTTCCCGCGGGCAGCGCCAAAAGTCTCGGGTTCGACAAGAGCATGGTCATCGGCTACGGACAAGACGACCGTGTTTGCGCCTTCGGCTCTTTGATTGCCCAGCTTGAGGTGGGGGACACCCAAAAATGCGCCGTCTGCGTTTTGGTGGACAAAGAAGAAATCGGCAGTGTGGGCGCCACCGGCATGGAATCGGACTTCTTTGCGGATACCATTGCCGAGGTTTTGAACCTGACCGAGTTCAAAGGCGAAGCGTCTTTGGTTCTCAAAAGACTGCTCAAGGCATCCAAGATGCTTTCCAGCGATGTTTCCGCCGCATTCGACCCGACATACGCTTCGGCATTCGAGGCCAAAAACGCCGCTTATCTGGGCAAGGGTCTGGTGTTCAACAAATACACCGGCGCCCGCGGCAAGAGCGGCTCAAACGATGCCTCCGCCGAGTATGTGGCATGCGTGCGCTCCATCATGGATGCCGCGGAGGTTTCGTATCAAACGGCGGAGCTCGGCAAAGTCGATTTGGGCGGAGGCGGCACCATCGCCTACATACCCGCCAAGTTCGGCATGGATGTCATCGACAGCGGCGTTGCGGTTTTGTCGATGCATGCCCCCTGGGAGGTAACCTCCCAGGCCGATATCTACGAAGCATTCAAGGGATATCAGGCGTTTTTGAGATCGTAAGCAAACAATCCCCACCGAAGACAAAAAGGCGGGGATTTTATTTATATGTCATATGCCGATGACGTGTGCGTATTGGATAAACGAGATATGTCTGGGGTATAATTTTTCGTTAATGATTTTTCGAAATCAAAAAGCTACCAAGGAGTGATTTCATGGCATTTTATTATGACGAGCCGTCCCATACATTCAACGAATATCTGTTGGTTCCCGGTCATACCCCCGCAACATGCGTTCCCTCCGAGGTAAGTCTGCGCACCCCCTTGGTCAAATACCGCAAAGGCCAAGAAGAGTGCCCCATCACACTCAATATTCCCATGGTATCAGCCATCATGGCGGCCGTATCGGACGACCGCATGGCGGTTGCCTTGGCCACCGAAGGTGGCATGAGCTTTATCTACGGCAACCAATCCATCGAGGATGAGGCGGCCATGGTTTCCAGAGTCAAGCTTTACAAAGCCGGATTCGTGACATCGGATGCCAATCTGTCTCCCGACATGACCTTGGCCGATGTCGTTGCCTTAAAAGAGCAGTTCGACCACAGCACCATGCCCGTCACCGATGACGGCACGGCAACCGGCAAACTTTTGGGCTTGGTGACCAGCCGCGATTATCGTTTGAGCCGTATGGAGCTCACCGAAAAGGTAGCGGATTTCATGACACCGCGTGAGCGTTTGATTGTCGCCAAGGACGGCATTTCCTTAAAAGACGCCAACGACGTCATTTGGGAAAACAAGTTAAATGCCCTTCCCATCGTCGACGATGACGATCATCTGGTGAGTTTCGTGTTCCGTAAGGACTACGACAGCCACAAGATCAACCCTCTCGAACTTCTCGATGAAAACAAACGCTTCATGGTCGGTGCCGGCATCAACAGCCGCGACTATGCCGAGCGTGTTCCCGCCCTCGTTGAGGCGGGTGCCGATATTTTGTGCATCGACTCTTCCGAAGGCTTCTCCGATTGGCAGGCATTGACCATCAAATGGGTGCGCGAGCATTACGGCGATACCGTCAAAATCGGTGCCGGCAACGTCGTTGACGCCGAGGGATTCCGTTTTTTGGCCGAAGCGGGTGCCGACTTCATCAAGATCGGTATCGGCGGCGGCTCCATCTGCATCACCCGAGAAACCAAAG
>JAGCZM010000051.1 GCA_017960005.1 Eggerthellaceae bacterium | reverse complement strand
CGATGTTTTGGGCATATTGCTCGGGTGCAATCAAACCGCAACAGGCACCCGGTCCCAGGCTGACATGGCAATCAAAGCACGGCTTTTGAGATTTGAGGGAATCGAGTGTGGCAAAATAAGCATCCCCGCCTTTTGCGGATGCTTTGTCGAGCATGGATTTGAGCTTTCTCCATTGCGCACAGGACGATGCGCATACCGGGACCACCCGCCTTAAGATGTCGACGGTATAACGGGCTGCTTTGCTGTCGGTATACGGTCCGAAATACAAATCGTTTTTGGTTTTTTTCTTGCGGGTATACGAGATGGCCGGAAAAACATCTCCCATGGAAAGCGCAATGAAAGGATAACTTTTGTCGTCCTTGAAATCCGCATTGAAGTACGGCGAATACCTTGCTATCAGGTTCCGTTCGAGAATGAGACTTTCGTGCTCGTTTTCCACGACGATGTAATCAAACGAATCGATCCGATCGACCAAAAACGGAATCTTTGCGCGCTCATCTTGGAAATTTAGATACTGACGCATGCGCAAACGCAACGCCTTGGCTTTGCCGACGTAGATAACCGTGCCTTCGGCATCCTTCCACAGATACACGCCCGGAGATACCGGAACCTGTTCAAGTTCGGCTTTGAGACGGTCGATTTTATGTTGAAGGTCCTTGTCCAACGGCTTTCCTAGAATCCGATACCTTCCCCGTATCCGTTTTTTTGAGATACGTAAGTTTGCCTGATATACGACAACACGTATTCTTCTCCGTTGTCGGCAAGCATATGCAACAACTCGACCAAAACACGCTTGGTCTTATCATGCATCGGAACGTAATGTCTTAAGCATTCCCGCTCGAAATACTCCAAAGCGGATGCGTCGGTATAGTTTTCTTTTTGATAAACCTTGGATGCGGCTATCCGATCGAAAAACATCTCGATGAGATAACGTGTGGGCATGGGAGCACCCACGTAAGACTCGGCATAATCAAACTTTTCTTCGGTGTTCACATCGACCCAGTATTCGAAATGGTGTTTGTTTCTGCCTTTGTGATGCAGCCACGCAACCGAATAACCGTACAGATCGCGCTCCAAAGCATTGGGAGATCGATAACCCTGGAAATATTTGACGCCTGCCCAAAACTCGCTCGGGGAATATTTGGACAGATCGTGTATCAGACCCTGTTTGTACAAACCAACCGCAAAGCAAAGCCGTCTGACTTCCCTTCGGTGCGCGTTTATGACCTTCGAATGTCCGAAAAACCTCTTTGGAAAAGAGAGGTTTGATGCTGATGTTTCTGACGATATGCGGCAAGAATTATCCATATGCGTAAGTATAAACGTTCACGCACCCGGGCGTATAGCACCACTTAAACCCCAAAATCGTTCAATGGACCGCAAAAAAGAAATATCGATTGACGAGGCAAACGTATAATGCGGAAATCAGTGTGTCCCAAGGAGGCTATATCATGGGTTATGTCGAAAGAATAATCGATCAGGTCAAAGCCCGTTATCCCGAGCAGCCTGAGTTCATCCAAACCGTCATCGAAGTTTTATCTTCCTTAAAACCGGTCATCGATGCCCACCCCGAGTACGAAAAAGCGGGACTGTTGGAGCGTATGGTCGAACCCGAGCGTGCCATCGTGTTCAGAGTATCTTGGGTTGACGACAACGGCCAAGTACAGGTAAACCGCGGTTACCGTGTTCAGTTCAACTCCGCAATCGGCCCTTACAAAGGCGGATTGCGTTTCCATCCTTCGGTCAATTTGTCCATCATGAAGTTTTTGGCCTTCGAGCAGACGTTCAAAAACAGCTTGACCGGTCTTCCCATGGGTGGCGGCAAAGGCGGTTCCGACTTCGATCCCCGCGGCAAATCCGACGGAGAAATCATGCGCTTTTGCCAGAACTTCATGGCTGAACTCTATCGCCACATCGGTCCGGATACCGACGTTCCCGCAGGCGACATCGGCGTCGGCGGTCGTGAAATCGGTTATCTCTACGGTCAATACAAAAAGATCGTCAACTCCCATGACAGCGTACTGACCGGCAAAGACATGACCTCCGGCGGCAGCATTCTTCGTCCCGAGGCCACCGGCTACGGTGCCATCTACTATATCGAGAATATGCTCAAGCATTTCGGGGACGACATAAAAGGCAAGACATTTTGCATTTCGGGTTTCGGAAACGTCGCATGGGGTGCCGTACTCAAGGTTAACCAACTCGGCGGCAAGGTGTTGACCATCTCCGGCCCCGACGGCTACATCTATCTCAAAGACGGCATCACCGAAGAGATGGGTGCATTCATGCTCGACATGCGCGCATCCGGCAAAGATACCGTCGCTCAATTCCTTGAGAAATATCCGCAGGCCACCTTCGTTGCGGGTAAGCGTCCATGGGAGGTCAAATGCGACATCGCACTTCCCTGCGCCACCCAAAACGAAGTCGGCATCGATGATGCGAAAAACATCGTCTCAAACGGCACCAAATACTATGTCGAGGTATCCAACATGCCCACCACCGCAGAGGCAACCGATTACCTCATCGCCAACAACGTCATCGTCGCTCCTTCCAAAGCGGTCAACGCGGGCGGTGTGGCGACTTCCGGCTTTGAGATCAGCCAAAACCATCAGCATTTGAGCTGGGATGCCGACCAGGTCGAT
>JAGCZM010000050.1 GCA_017960005.1 Eggerthellaceae bacterium | reverse complement strand
CCGGATTCGTTATCAACGACGTTCATCAGGCTCATGGAGGAGGGTCTCTTGGCGGCGGTAATCCCGTTCTCGGTAATCCGCAGCCTGCAGAGGAGCTCGAGTCCATAAGCGTGGCGACAGTTGTGTTCTCTTTTGCCTTGATTCTTGTTTTGATTATCGGTTTATTCGTATTGAGACGAGTTCGTCATATTCTTTAATCAGCAAAAAGAGTGCGGTTTTGTTTACGCACGTTATAAACGGTTTTGAAACCATTCGCGATAACCCCGCAAACAAAGCGGGGTTATCGCTTTTGTATGCGATGGCAGAGCATGGCTTCGGCCAAGGCCGGAAATGCATTAATATGCCAAAAAGCAAACAGCGACAAAAGAGAGACACCATGAATAAACCGACTATCAGGCAGGCAACCAAGCAAGACACACCGTTGATTCTGCGCTTTATCGGGGACTTGGCTTCTTACGAAAACATGTCCGATGATGTCGTTGCCACCGAAGAGCTTTTGAACAAATGGATATTCGAGGATAAAAAGGCCGAAGTCGTATTTGTTTGCGAAGAAGAAAAAGAGGTTGGGTTCGCGCTGTATTTTTATAACTTTTCGACTTTCTTGGGACGCGCCGGCATCTATTTGGAAGATCTGTATATCGATCCTCAATATCGCAACAAAGGATACGGCAAGGCATTGATAAAACATTTGGCCGCAAAAGCGCTCGATGAGGGATGCGGGCGATTCGAGTGGCAATGTCTTGATTGGAACAAACCGAGTATCGCTTTCTACGAATCTTTGGGGGCGATGTCCGTTGGGGGTTGGATACCGTTCAGATTGACGGGTGATGCGCTTGAGCGCGTCGCTCGTTCATAATACACATAACAAACAATCCCATTCGAAATCGGGGAAATCCGTGTCTGCTTTCGAGAAAACAAAAACACAGGTCGCAAATACCTCAACAAAGCAAAAGCTTTTTGAGGGAAAAGACCTTGTCTTGATGATGGTGTCGGGAGGATCCGATTCCGTTGCCATGGCATATTTGCTTTCTGACATGGCAAAAGAAGGAACAATCGGTTCTTTGGCCATGTTGCATGTCAACCATAAGCTTCGCGGGCAGGACGCCGATGCGGATGCCGAATTTTGCGCATCTTTGGCAAAAAACTTAAACATCCCCTTTTATCTGAGAGAAATCGATGTGGCCAAGATTGCTTCTTCAAACAAAGCAAACATCGAAGCTTGTGCCCGTAAGGTGAGGTTTGGGGCGGCAAAAGAGCTCATGGAGAAGCTTTGCAAAGGCTCATCCGCAACAGGTGCTATTGCCGTGGCCCATACCCTCAACGACCGTATGGAAACTTTCTACATGAGAAGCATCGTCGGTACCGGACCGGGAGGGTTCGGATCGCTTCGCTATGCCAACACCACCTCATACGGCAGAATCGTTCGACCCTTGCTCGATGTGACACGCGACGAGTTGCGCGCTTATCTGTTTGAAAGACAGTCTCTTTGCGGCGATACGGTATCCGATTGCAACGGAAATCTTTGGAGAGAGGATGTTACCAACGCCGATACCGCCTATCTGCGTGCCTTCGTGAGAGAAAAGATGGTGCCGCTTGCTCAATCCAAGAACGCATCGCTTTCCGATACCCTTCGTCGTACGATGAACCTTATCGCCGAAGAAGACGATATGCTCGAATCCGAGGCAGATAAGCTTTCCGCTTCTTTTGTCAAACGTCTTTCCGAAACAGATTCGCAGGAAGGCATTTTGCTCATGCCGGAGCTCGGGCTTGTGCAAACACCTCTGCTGCGCAGAGTGGTGTTCAACGAGCTGTCTTCTTTGTACGAGAGTTTGTACGGTCCCGACGGCAGAATAGAGGAAGCATCCGTTTCCGCCGTCATGGACGCATGGGATAAAGATCTTTACGAGAGCGATTCCTCTTTGAAGGCTTCCGCTTACGTAAAGAAGGGATATGTCGTCAACATCCAAGGCGATTTGGCGGTAAGCGCCAATTCAAAGGGCGTGCGTATCGAGCCCATGAGTACGTTTAGGCAAAGAAGAAAGAAAGATTAAGGGATACCGTGGAAGATAAAACCGAACAGATGCCGATGCCCAAGGTAAAGATCATTCTCGCAAGCGCATCTCCCCGAAGAAAGCAATTGCTTGAGGATGAGGGAGTGGAGTTCGAGGTGAGGGTTCCGCAAACTCCCATCGATGAGGAACTCGAACCCGATTTGCTCAACAATCCTCCCGAAGCGGTCAAAAAGCTTGCCGAAAAGAAAGCGGGCGCCATCATCCAAGAGATATTGGCGGAGGATTTCACGGGAATGGCGGCCGTGATCGGTGCCGATACGGTCGTTGCTCTCGACAACGAAATCTACGGCAAACCCAGAAGCATTTCCGACGCAAAACATATATTGAGAAGCTTGTCGGGTCGTACCCATCAGGTACATACCGGCGTATCGGTATGGCTGGTAAGCGCTCCCACCGTCGAGGACGTCAGCTTGGGGTTCAGGACATTTGTCGATACCTCGAGCGTGACGTTTAAACAGTTAAGCGACGAAGAAATCGACGCTTACATCAAAAAGGGAGAGAGCTTCGACAAGGCCGGAGCATATGCCATCCAGGGCCAGGGCAGTATTTTGGTGCAATCCTATGAGGGAGCCCTCGACAACATCATCGGTCTTCCCGCGAAGCGTCTCATCGAAGAGTTCGCGGAGATATTCGAAGCGGCACGGTAAAAACAATCTCAACGGTGGGCATGTTACCGTCTTGATGGAGAGGCATTTATACGTGCGTGCTAAACTGTCAAGATACATTTTTTGATGTGTAAATGCAGGGAAGAGGGTTATCGTGCATAAAGATGTCGAAGAGGTATTGTTCACCGAAGAACAAATCAGACAACGCGTTCACGAAATAGGTGCACAGATAACTGAGGATTACGCCGACTGCTCTTCCGTGAACGGCAAACCCGATTTGGTTTTGGTGTCGGTATTGCGCGGAGCCGCGCTGTTCATGGGAGATTTGGCAAGACAGATAGACTTGCCGCTCGAGATGGACTACATGGTTGTTTCCTCGTACGGAGCTTCGACCACTTCATCGGGAGTCGTGCGCATCCTCAAAGACTTGTCGACCGACATAGAGGGAAGACATGTCATCATCGCCGAGGACGTCATCGATACCGGTTTGACTCTGTCCTATCTGATCGATTTCCTTAAGGACAGAAAACCCGCATCCATAACCGTCGCCGCGTTTTTGCGCAAAGACGTCAAAGGGCAGGCGGATATACCCTGCAAATACATGGGGTTTGAGTGCCCGGATAAGTTCGTGGTCGGATACGGTTTGGATTATGCCGAACGCTACCGCAACTTACCTTATATCGGTGTCCTCAAACCCGAGATGTATTCGTAAACAATTCCGTTGCACGGATAGAAAGTTACTTTATGGCAGAAGACAAACAACAAGAAAACGAAGTCTTGGATAAGCCCGAACAAGAGGTGCCCGTTGAGCAGGCACCCGAGCCCGAGCAAAAAGACGAGCCCAATCGGGCCGACGATGATTTTTTGATCTTTCCCAAAGACTTGCCCGATCGCATCATGGGAACCGAAGAGGATAAGAAGGAAGATACTCCCCAAAATCTTCCTCCCCAAAACCCCATGCCCAACTTCAGACCGCCGAAAAGAAGCAGGATATCCACGATTATCACGTTCGCGCTTATTCTGTTGCTCGGTTTTTTGGTTGCGCAGGCGCTCGGACTCGTTCCGGGCAATCCCAATGCCGGTGTCGTAACCGATACCCTCACCGTCACCGAATACACCAAGGCGGTGGAAGAGGGCAGAGTATCCAGCGCGGTATACAACGCGGGCAACTACACCGTCACCGGTTCTTATTACCGTGCCGTGACCGCGGGACAAGGCGCTATCGATGCCTTCAACAAGGCATTCGAGACCATGAACATTTATCTTTCGAACAAGGCATCCGGTCATGTGGCCGGCAATCCCTTGGCCATCGATTTGGCCGAACTCGAGGCAAAAGCACTCGGCAAGGAATGCAGATATACGGTCGTATGGGGCTCTCAGAGCAGCCTGACCGACCTTTTGAGTACCCATCCCGAAATCGCTTACTCGGTCACCATCCCGAGCGCATGGGGAGACATCTTGCTTGCCTTGCTTCCCATTTTGGTCATCGGTGTGTTGCTGTTCATCTTCTTCCGCATGACCATGAAGGCCAACAATCAGCAGATGGACTTCGGCAAGGCAAAGAGCAAAAAGATTCAGGCGGAAAGACCCGAGGTGACCTTTGCCGATGTGGCGGGTATCGATGAGGCAGTCGAGGAGATGCAGGAGATCAAAGATTTCCTTGCCAATCCCGCCAAATACCGTGCACTTGGTGCAAAGATTCCGCGCGGATGCTTGCTCGTGGGACCTCCCGGTACCGGCAAGACGTTGCTTGCGCGTGCCGTGGCCGGTGAAGCCGGTGTTCCGTTCTTCAGCATTTCGGGTTCAGACTTTGTCGAAATGTTCGTCGGCGTCGGTGCATCCCGTGTCCGCGATTTGTTCAAGGAGGCCAAGGCGGCTTCTCCTTCCATCATATTCATCGACGAGATCGACGCGGTGGGCAGACAGCGCGGTACCGGTTTGGGCGGCGGCCATGACGAACGCGAACAGACCTTAAACCAACTGCTGGTCGAGATGGACGGTTTTGAGAAGCACGAAAGCGTGGTGCTCATCGCGGCAACCAACCGTGCTGACATTTTGGATCCCGCTCTGCTTCGTCCCGGCCGTTTCGACAGACAGATTGTGGTGGATACGCCCGATGTCAGAGGCAGAGAAAGAATTCTCGAGGTCCATGCCAAGGGCAAACCATTGGGCAGCGATGTCGATCTGAAGCGTTTGGCACAGCTCACCAGCGGATTTACCGGCGCGGACTTGATGAACCTCATGAACGAAAGCGCGCTTCTTACCGCCAGAAAGGGCAAGCACGTCATCACCATGCGCGAGGTAAACGAGAGCATGGAGCGTGTCATCGCCGGTCCCGAGCGCAAAGGCCGCATCCTCGACGACAAAACCAAACGCACCATCGCTTATCACGAAAGCGGTCATGCTTTGGTCGGATATTCGCTTCCTCATGCCGACCCGGTGCATAAGATCACCATCATCAGCCATGGTCGCGCACTCGGTTACACCCTGTCCATTCCCAAAGAGGACAAGGTACTCAGCACCTACGGCGAGATGCTTGATGAGTTGGCCGTGTTCATGGGCGGCCGTGTGGCCGAAGAAATTTTCTGCGACGACATCACCACCGGCGCATCCAACGATTTGGAGCGTGCCACCAAGATGGCCAAGTCGATGATGACCCAGTACGGTATGAGCAAAAACATGGGTACGCAGGTGTTCGGCGAGCCCAGCCATGAAGTGTTCCTCGGCCGCGATTACAAAAACACCCCCGATTAT
>JAGCZM010000049.1 GCA_017960005.1 Eggerthellaceae bacterium | reverse complement strand
CCACTGGGCGTCCGTTTTGATGGTTTTAATACGGTCTTTGTCTGCCTTTATACCGAACTCTCGGAGCAACATGAAAGCGGCATCCCGTATGCATTCTTCATCACAGTCGTAGTTTTCAAACAGCCACATGAGAAAAGCATCTTGTGACAGTTCTTTTTTCGCATAATCGAATATGTTTTTGGTTTCCCCCATTGTTTAAACCCTAACGCTCCGGTTAGCGTGTTGATCTTTGCGCAGACCCCTTAGTTTTTGAAACTGTGAATCGGTGCGGGTATCCTGCCGCTTCTCGATACGAACTCTTCGCACGAAAACCCGTTGACGGGCATGACGGGAGCTTTTCCGAACAACCCTCCGAAGTTAAGCGTATCTCCGACCTTCATGCCGATTGCGGGTATGAGGCGTACCGCCGTGGTTTTCTGATTGATCATGCCGATGGCCATTTCGTCGGCGATGATGCCCGATATGGTGGAAGCCGGCGTATCGCCGGGGATTGCAATCATATCCAGACCGACGGAGCAAACGCAGGTCATCGCTTCAAGCTTCTCCAAGCTCAAAGCTCCTGCGTTGACCGCATCGATCATGCCCTGGTCCTCACTGACGGGTATGAAAGCGCCGCTTAAGCCGCCCACGTAAGAACTGGCCATGACGCCGCCTTTTTTGACCTGATCGTTGAGCAAGGCCAGTGCCGCGGTGGTTCCGGGAGCTCCGGGCTGCTCGAGACCTATCTCCTTGAGAATATCGGCCACACTGTCTCCGACGGCAGGTGTCGGAGCCAAAGAAAGATCTACTATGCCAAACGGTACGTCAAGAGCGGCCGCGGCTTCTTTGGCGACCAACTGACCGACTCTCGTGATCTTGAACGCGGTCTTTTTGATCGTCTCGCACAAAACCTCAAAGCTTTCTCCGCGAACCTTCTCGAGAGCGTATTTGACGACACCGGGACCGCTGACACCGACATTGATGACCGCGTCGCCTTCGGTGATGCCGTTAAACGCGCCGGCCATGAAAGGATTGTCATCGGGAGCGTTGCAAAACACGACCAGTTTGGCGCTGCCGAGCGAATCGGTGCCGTAGGAACGTTTGGCGGTGTCGAGGATGATTTGGCCCATTTTTCTGACGGCATCCATGTTGATGCCGGTGCGCGTGGAGCCCACATTGACGGAGCTGCACAATCTGGTTGTGACGGCCAGCGCCTCGGGGATGGAATCTATAAACATCTCCTCTTTGGGAGTCATGCCTTTGCTGACGATGGCGGAATAGCCGCCGATCAGATTGACACCGACGCTTTCCGCGGCACGGTCGAGTGTCTTTGCCAACTTGATATAGTCATCGCTGTCTTTACAGGCAGAAGAGCCGACGGTGGCGATGGGAGTAACGGCGATTCTTTTGTTGACGACGGGTATGCCGTACTCTTTGGAGATACGCTCGCCCGTTTCCACAAGCTTGCTTGCTTTGCGGCAGATTTTTTCGTAAACCATGTCGCAGGTTTTATACAGCTCCGAATCTATGCAGTCGAACAAAGAGATACCCATGGTGATGGTACGCACGTCGAGATTCTCTTTTTCGATCATCTCGTTTGTTTCGTAAACTTCGCTGATATGAATCATCGCAAATTGCCTTTCCGAATAATGCACCCCTAGATTCGGTGCATCATCGCGAATATTTCTTCTCTCTGCATCTTGATGCGCACACCGATGTTCTCGCCGAGTTCTTCAAGGTCTTTTTCGATCTTGTCGAACGAAAGCGGAGATTGCGCGGGATCCGCAATCATCATCATGTTGAAATATCCCGAAACGATAGTCTGAGAAATATCGTTGATATTGATCTTGTTGTCTGCCAAGTATGTACATACCTTGGCCATGATTCCCACATAGTCTTTGCCGACTACCGTGATTATTACCTTCTGCATACTGTTTCTCCCGCCGTATTTGTACTTCAAATCCGTCATCGAATGCGGCAAAACAACCGCAACGCAAACGGATAGCCAATCAGTATACGCATGTTGAATAAATGTTTTGCTTTAAAGGGCTTCCAAAAGCGCTACCGTTTCAACGTGTTCGGTACATGGAAACATATCGACCGGTTGAACCGATTCAAGCGCGTATCCGTGCCCTTGCAGATACGTGATATCCCTGAGCTGTGTCTGGGGATTGCAGGAGATATAAACGATGCGGGATATTCCCGCCGAAACAACCGCGCCCAAAAACTCTTCCGTTGAGCCCGAACGCGGAGGGTCCATCATCAATACGGCATTTTTGTTGTCAAATGTTCCCGACACGACATCGGATGCAAGGCGTTTCATGAACTCGGTTGCGTCCCCGACGACAAACTCGGCATTTGCTATGCCGTTGTGCTTGGCGTTTAAGCGCGCATCGTCTATCGCGGATGCGACGCTGTCCACTCCGATGACACGCTTTGCGCCTTTTGAGTTGTCGATTCCGGCGGCGGCGACAAGACCGATGGTGCCGGTGCCGCAATACGCATCTATCAACGTTTCTTGTCCGGTGAGTTTGGCGGCGTTGACCGCAGTTTTATAAAGCACCTCGGTTTGGGTGGCGTTTACCTGATAAAAACTTCGACTCGATATCCTGAAACTCAATCCGCAAAGCTTATCCAGGATAAATCCCGGACCGTAGAGCACCTTTTCTTTGTCTCCCAAGATGACGTTGGTCTTGCGCGTATTGATGTTTTGGATGACGGAGGTTACCCCGGGACATCTTTTGATCAGCTCTTTGCAGAAGTTTTTGGCACCGACAAACCCCTCTTCGGCGGTAACGATCGTCACCAGCATCTCATGGGAGTTATGCCCCACCCTTACCACGACATGGCGCATAAAGCCTTCCCCGGTATCTTCGTCGTAAGGCTCCATGCGGTATTTTTTCATGATGTCACGGATGGCGACGACGACGTCATTGGCGGCTTTGTTTTCCAAAAGGCAGCCGTCGGTGTTGACAAGGCGATGCGTGCCTTTTCCGTACATGCCGGTCAATATCTTTTTGGAAGCTTTCGATTTGGTTTTTTCGGGAGCAAAGGGGCTTATCACCTTGTTGCGATACCCAACAAAGTCATCCATACCGATGATGGGTAAAACGATCTTTCCCCCGAACAGTCCTTCGACAAAAGCCTGTTTGTCTTTGATTTGTTGCTCATAGTCGACTTCCGCAAAAGAGCATCCGCCGCATACGGAAGAAACCGGACATCTCCTTTGCTTTGTTTCCATGTACAAACCTTATCGATATGCCTTCATCAGTGCTTCGAAAGCAGGCATGCTGTTTACGATGGTCTCGGGAGACACGCAGTAACTGATGCGCACCCAACCCTTTACCCCGAAACTGTCCGAAGGCACGATGAGCAATTCGAACTGTTTCGCTTTTTCGGAGAAAGCTTTCGCGTCGTCTTCAAGCGCTTTGACCCAAAGATAGAACGCCCCCTTGGGCTCGATGTATTCGTATCCCAGAGCCGACAGCCCCTCCGTCAGCAGTTTGCGGTTTTTGGCATAAGCGGCCACACCGGACGGAACGTTTACGCACTCGGCAATCGCTTTTTGGAACAATGCGGGCGCGCAGACATAGCCCAAAGCTCTTCCCGCTCCGCATACCGCCAAAAACACCTTGTCGTGTTCTTCTTTGTCCATCTCGTCGGATACATAGACATAACCGATACGTTCACCGGGCAAGCTTAAGCTCTTGGAATAGGAATAGCACACCAACGTACGTGCATAAATCGACGGTACGTAAGGTACCGTCTCGGTATAGACGATTTCGCGATACGGTTCATCCGAAATCAGGTAAATGGGATGTCCCGTTTCTTTTTGTTTTTGCTCCAAAACCCGTGCCAGCTCGATGAGGTTTTGTTTTGAGTAAACCGTACCGACGGGGTTGTTGGGAGAATTGACTATTATGGCCGATGTCTTGGGTGTTATCGCATCGGCGATGGCTTTCGTATCAAGGGAGAAATCATCGCTTTTGGTGGCAACCTCCACGACTTTGCATCCCGCCTGCGTGGCCCATACCCGATATTCCGGGAAATAAGGTGCATTGACGATGATCTCATCACCGGGATGAGAAACGGCAGCCAAAGAGATGGAGATGGATGCCGCCGCACCGACGGTCATGTAGACGGAGTCGGGCGATGCTTTGACCTCGAACCGTTTCGAAATCTCGTTTGCCACCGCCTGCCTCGTTGCCGAATCTCCCTGCGCGGGCGTATACCCGTGCAGCGTCTCAGGCGAACGCTCAAGGAGGGCTTTTAAGGTATCGGTGACGACCTGCGGCGTGGGAACATTGGGGTTTCCCAAACTGAAATCAAAAACCTTATCCGCTCCTATGGCTTTTTTGCGTTCCAAACCATAGGCAAAAAGCTGTCTGATGGCGCTGGGTTCGGATCCCCAAGCATACATTGATTCGTTGATCATGGGCTCCTTCCGTTTCTCGGCTTTGCTGCATGCATTTTATTCGAGTGCAGTTTAACGCCTTTACGCAAAAAGAAAAAACATGGGGTCCGCAATCGGACCCCATGCAAGACTAATCGTCTGTTTGAACCTTATTGGTTCTCGGAAGGTGCTTCCGGAGCCGGTGCGGGGGCACTCTGCTCAACGGCGGGTACCTCGATGGGCTTTTCGGAAACGGCTACCGGTCTGGGGGTCGCAACGGCAACCGGAACGGCCATGGGCATGACCGGAACGTTGACATATTGAGCGTTCGCGTTTGCGACGGCGGCAACTTCAAGCGCGTAAGCCTTGGCCTTGCTTACCTGGTTGGAGCAGAACAGCGCGGCGATGAAGGCAAACAGGTTGAAGCTGAAGAACGCGATGATGGCGGAGATGACCGCGAACACCTTGGCAACGGTGTATTTCTCGGGCTTTTTGGCCAAAGCGACACACAGAATACCGGTGATAAACGGTATCAAAGCGCCGAGCGAGAAGACCAACATAATGACGCCGAACACCTCAAACAAGGTGGCCAAGAACTCCACCATGGCAACGGCAAACTCGGTTGCCGCATCGCTGATGGTATCCGCGGCATCATTGATGGTGTCACTGATCGAATCGGAGATGGAACCGCCGTGATTTTCTTCGGCGTCGGCATCCGCCTCGGCTTCAACCAAAACGGCATCGACATCGCCTATAACATAAGAGGCTCCCATGTAATCATTGAAGAACTGTTCGATATCATCGGGGTTCATGTTCTCCAAATCGAGCTCACCGATGATACCTTCGAGATTGCCCAGCATGCCGAGCAGATCACCGATACCGCCCAAGTTGCTGAGCAAAGCCGCGATATCGTCGATACCCTCGAGTCCGAGACCCTCCATCATGCCTCCGACATCGATACCGGCAACGGCATCATCGATAAAGGTCTCGATGTCTTCGGTGGGATCGTAGGTTCGAAGCGCCGCGGCACTCACCAAAAACAGAATCGCGAATACCGAAAACACGAACACCGGAATAACCGATAACGCGATGGTAAAACCACCGGCAACCTTAGCACCCTGTGCATAAGGATTTGCGTTTTGCTGAATCATCATTACCTCTTTTATTGAAACAACCAAAATTCAGGCGCCCATACGAGCGCCTGAATTTTACCATTATTTCGATAGGGGGATTAACCTTTATAAAGGATTGTCCCGACAATGCCTTTGTTTTTTAAGCGTTGACAACCTCGAACTTGGGAGTGGTGTCCTCGAACTTCTTTGCCTTTGCACTCAAAACCGCGCAGACGATCATGAGGATGAGCAGCAGAATCTGTCCGGTCAAACCCGTCAAAATCGCACCGATGATGTCAAGCACCTTGGCGGACTTGAGCTTTGCGGGCTGGGAGGCGTTTACGACACCCATGATGGCGCCGGCAAGAGCCACGGCGGCACCGATTGCCCTAAACACCAAGAAGAAAACGACGAACTGGATGATGAGAGCGACCAACGCGGAGAATCCTCCGACGAGATCTTCCATCATCGCGGCCACCTCCGTAACGGAAAGTCCGGTTGCCGCAGCAATCTCCGCGAACTCCGCTTCAAAATCCAGTCCCTCGAAAAACGCGGACAGATCGACCGAGGAGAAAAACACCACGGCCTGAGAGGATACGATGATGGCGGGGATCGAAGAGATGAGCAGCAGTGACGCAAAAACAATGGCGATGATACTCAAAATCTTGGTTGACTGCACATAAGGATTGACTGTTTTGTCCATAACGACCTCCATGGTTTGGTTTGTCTTATTCGCTTCTCAATGCTTCCACCGGATCGCGTCTGCTCGCACCATTGGCGGGAATGAGACCGCCGATGAACGTAAGCACGATACTGATTGCAATCAAAGCCGCAGCCGCATCCAACGGTAGTATAGCAATCGGATAGACGTTAAGCAGCGAATTTCCTATCAAGTTGGCAGGCAGGCATATCAATGCCGATATGCCCACACCGAGCAAGCCCGCGGCAAAACCTTCGATGACGGTTTCCGCGTTGAACACACGACTGATATCTCTCTTGGAAGCGCCGATGGCGCGAAGGATGCCGATTTCTTTTCTGCGCTCGAGCACGGAGATATAGGTGATGATGCCGATCATGATGGAAGATACCACCAAGGAGATGGCGACAAATGCCACCAACACCGCACTGATGGTGTCGACGATCTCGGTGACCGAACTCATAAGCGTACCGACGATGTCGGTATAGGTGATGACTTTTTCGGGAGTGTCGGCATCCTCCATGGCGGCGTTGTAATCATCCAAAAACGCGATGACCTTTTCTTTGGCCTCGAAGTTGTAAGGATAGATATCGATGCCAGTGGGATGAGACAAGTCGTAATAGCCGAGTTTGACCAGATTGGCCTCATAGGAGGCTGTTTCTGAAGTGGCCATGGATGTCATCAGCTCAATCAATTCGTCCCTGGTCAGGTTCATCTTGAACGCCGCGGAGAATTTCTCCGGATCGATTTCCATCTGCATGGTCACCGGATTGAACACAAACGCCTGAGCCATCAACTCGGTGTCGATGGTGTAAAGCGAACTCATATCGAAATCATCCGCAGACCCATCCCCTTCAAACGGTTGTCCGGAAAACACATCGGTATCCGGGTCGGCTTGCTGGGCTTTGACGATTGCGGATTCGGCAGCCGCATCGACGATTTCTTCGGCAAGGGATGCGGAGTAATACACACCGCTTGAAAGCATGCTGGCATTGGAAGATTCGTTTGCCGTGACGATACCGACAATCTTTAAGGACTTGGAGCGGGCGATGAGTGCCTTCATGTAATCCTTGTCCTCGGATTTGTCGACCCAAACTCCGTAGGTTTCGTCATAGCTGTAAAGTTCAAAAGCGTTGACGAGCTTGAACTCCAACGCGAATATGTCGTCGTATGTGAAGAATCCCTCGTAATCCTCGGTATCGACGGCCTCTCCGTCGGAGAAGTCCTTGATGATTTGCGCAAGCTCGGAACGATCGCGCAAACCGAGCACGTACATATCGTAATCACTCAAATATCCGCGGCGGTTTAAGACCAGCACCATTTCATCGGTGGCCTCGGGCCAACGACCCGCAAGCATGTCGTATTGGTTTTCGTAAAGAGATTTCTCAAACGGCAGTTCTTTGAATACGTCCGTCGAGAAATAAGAGGAGATGTATCCGCCGCCGTAGGAGTAAGCACCCGCACCGTATGCGCTCAGCGTCTTGTCGGGATTGACCTGGTATACCCCATCGGTTGTGTTCGCGTCGTAAATCAACGGGGTGACGTTATAGGAATACTCGATGCTCTTGATATATTCGGCAAGGTCGGATTCATGCTCTTCCATGTATTTCTTCAACGCGGCCAAGTCGTTGGAAGAGAAAGAAGAAAGCATACGCCCGATGGTCTTGGCGATACGGATGCCTTCCTCGCTTGAAGGGTCTACCTCCCCCGAACCCATTCTGTCCGCGGAAATCAAAGACGACATGTCAAATCCCGATGTCCCTATCGAAAGCGGATATTCGGATAAGGTGTCTTCTTCGACGGTTTCAATATAGTTGTTGACGCCGTTTGCCAATGCCAGAATCAAGGCGATGCCGATGATGCCGATACTGCCGGCCAAAGCCGTCATGATGGTGCGGCCCTTCTTGGTCATCAAGTTGGCAAAGGACAAAGACAATGCCGTAAAAAACGACATGGAAGTATGCTTGGGTTTGTTTGCCTCGGGAGAGGTTTCTTTCTCCGGGTCGAAAGGATTGCTGTCGGAGACAATCTCGCCGTCGGAGAGACTGACGATACGGGTCGCGTAGGTGTCCGCCAAATCCGGGTTGTGGGTGACCATGACCACAAGGCGGTCTTTTGCGATCTCGGTCAACAGGTCCATGATCGAAACGCTGGTTTTGGAGTCGAGCGCACCGGTGGGCTCGTCCGCCAACACGATATCGGGGTCGTTTACCAACGCACGCGCAATGGCGACACGCTGCATCTGACCGCCGGAGAGCTGATTGGGCTTTTTGTTGATATGGTCTTCGAGGCCGACCTTGACCAAAGCCTCGGTGGCGCGGCGTTTTCTTTCTTCCTTGGATACGCCGGATAAGGTCAGCGCCAACTCGACATTGGAAAGCACCGACTGATGCGGAATCAGGTTATAACTTTGGAATATAAAGCCTATTCTGTTGTTGCGATAGGTATCCCAATCCCTGTCGGTGTAGCGGGTCGTGGAAACACCGTCGATAACCAAATCGCCGCGGTCGTATTGGTCCAAGCCGCCCACGATATTGAGCAGGGTGGTTTTGCCGGAACCCGAAGGACCCAAAATGGCAACGAACTCGTTTGTCCTAAACGACAACGAGACGTTTTTCAAGGCCACTTGGGTAAAGCCTCCGGTGACATAGCCTTTGTATATCGATTTGAGTTGAAGCATATGACGTTCTCTCTTTTGCCGTGGTTCGTTTGTTCGGCTTGATATTCTCAACAAAAAGACGACTTGCCCATTGCAAGCCGCCCTTTTGTTGCGCGATTGTTTTTATTCAAGGCCAATCAAAGCCTTACTCCTCGGGTTTATTCTCTTCCTGCTCCTCAACGGAAACTTTTTCTCCGTTGGTTTCTTCGGTTTGGGTTACCTGTTTGCGATAGAACACAAACTGCAACGCCACCAAAATGGCGATGGCAGCCAACCCGATGACATCGCTTTCGGGACCGGGGATCATGGTCGCAAGACCTGCCGCAACCATCATGACACGCATCGCAGGATGGATCTTCTTAAACAGATGGCCGTTTAAGCCCGCCGCAATCGCAAACAATCCGATCAAAGCGGTCGCGATGACCACCGCCACCTCAAACCATGCAAACTCCCCTTGGAAAAGCATGATGGGGTTCATGGCAAAGATGTAAGGAACGATAAACGCCGCGATGGCAAGCTTGGATGCGTTGACACCGGTACGCATGGGGTTTGACCTTGCGATGGCACTGCCCGCATATGCCGCCAAAGCGACCGGCGGTGTGATGTCGGCCACGATTCCGAAGTAGAACACGAAGAAGTGAGCGGCGATGGGGTTGATGCCCAAAGCGATGAGGATCGGGGCCGCGGTGGAGGCCATGATGCAGTAGTTCGCGGTGGTGGGAACACCCATGCCCAAGACGATGCAGGTAAGCATGGTCAACACCAAACCAAACACGATGGCGTTTCCGGAGATGCCGACGATACCGGCAATCAACTCACCGGCCAAACCGGTGACGGTGATACTGCCCGCGACAAGACCGGCCATGGCGCATGCGCACGCCACGGTGATGACGCTCTTGGAACCGGAAACCAATGCCTCAAACGTGGTGCTCAGGCAGGATTTGCCGGCGTACTTGAACGCGTCTTTGATATCTTTCTTCTTGCCGATGTTTGCGGCATGGGGATCCCCCAATCCGGCACCGCCGACCAAACGGCAGCAGAACAGATTGATAAACCCGATGATGAACGCAATCAGGATGGAAATGGCCGCCGAATATGCCATGGTAAACACGCCGTCGGCAACAAGCCATACCAACAAAACAAGCGGTAAAAGCAAATAACAATTGAACAAAAGGAAGGTACCCTTGGGCAAATCCTTCAGGGATGCGCCCTTGAGACCGAGTTTTTTGGCCTCGAGATGAACGGCGATGAATATACCCACGAAGTACAGTGCGGCCGGGATGATGGCCAACAGTACAACTTGGTTATAGGGTATGCCGATATATTCGGCCATGAGGAAGGCGGCAGCGCCCATGATGGGAGGCATGATCTGTCCGCCGGTGGAACTTGCCGCCTCGACAGCTGCGGCAAATTCGGGTTTGTAGCCGGTTTTTTTCATCATGGGGATGGTGACGCTGCCGGTGGTAACGGTATTGCCGACCGAAGAACCGGATACCATACCGCACAGAGCAGAAGAAATGACGGCTACTTTTGCCGCACCGCCGCTGCTCCATCCCGCAATCTTGTTGGCAAGAGAGATGAAGTATTGCGCAATGCCGGTACGCTCGAGAAACGCACCGAATATGATGAGCAAAACGATGTAGGTGTAACACACGTTGATGGGCGTGCCGATGATACCCGAAGTGGTATAGAACAACTTGTAGGTGACAAGACGCGCCGCGTTGAACAAGTCGTATCCGTATCCGAAATGATAGATATACGCATATACGATCAAACCGCCGGCAACACATAAGATGGGCAGGCCCACGCATCTGCGCGTCAGCTCACCCAGTGTCAGGATACCGACGATACCCAAGAGGACCTCAAGGGTGGAAAGATATGACGTGGCCATGGTGATTTGGTAGGTGTTGATCGCGAAATAGAAAAACGAAGCAAAACCCGCCAACATCAAGATGAAGTCATACCACGGAATATAGTTGGGGCGGACATGGTGCCTGTTTGCCGGGTAGTTCAAATAACCCAAAAGCAAAATAAACGCGAGGAAGCGTGCCAGCTTGGTTTCCGGGAGTTCCACGGAAAACAAAGTCATACCGATGCAGTACAAAGAAAACAGGACCATCAAAGAATCGATGACGTATTTCCAATTGCCTTCCCAAATACGGGTTCTGCTCTCGCGATCGTATTTGCGCATCAAATGATGAGCGCTGTGGTGATCGTGCTGTTTGTCGTGCCCCTTGTGGGCCTTGGAAGAATCGTTTCCGGCAGGCTTGGGTTCAACATCGCTTGTCTTGGTTTTTGCAGCCATGTCACACCTCCTTTTCTTCAAATCAAAGATGGAAAAGAAACTGCGGTGTGAACACCGCAGTTTCTTTGATTACATACCGAGACTTGTAATACTCAAACTACTAGTCCGCGACAGTATACCCTTTTTCCGCAAAGTATTTTGCAGCACCTGCGTGATAGGGGATGCCCTCAACAGAGGAACCGAACTCCAAGGAGAACTCACCGAACTTGGCATGAGAAGTGGTGAGGGTGTCCAGATTGTTGAAGATTGTGGAAACGAAGTTGTAAACGTCGTTCTCGGATACGTCATTGCGTACCAAAACCAAAGCGCTGATGGCAACAGTGGTCACCGGAGAGGTGATGCCGGCATAGGTGTTGGCGGGAATGACGTTCTTTGAATAGAACGGGGAAGATGCGCACAGGGTGTTGATGTGGGCATCGTCCAAGGATACCAGGTAAGCTTGCTTGTTCACGGACAATTGCGTGATGGCAGAGGTCGGAGCACCGGCAACGATGAAGGCTGCATCAATGGTACCGTTGGTCAAAGCATCGGCAGAGTCGGCGAATGATTGATAGGTAGGAGTGATGTCGGCTTCGGTGATGCCGTAAGCACCGAGGATATCAATGGCGTTGAAGTAAACGCCCGAACCTCTTGCACCGATGGAAACGCGTTTACCGGCCAGATCGGCAACGGTACGGATGCTGGAGTCGCAAGTGACGATTTGTACTTGCTCCATGTACAGAGCCGCTACAACGCTGAAGTTGGTGATTTGCTCGGTGAACAAACTGGTTCCGTTGTAGGCATAAGATGCAACGTCGGATTGGCTGAATGCGAACTCAACATCGCCATCCTTCAAAGCATTGCAGTTGGCTTGTGAGCCGTTGCCGGACAATGCGGAAACCTTGGTAGCAGTATCGCCGGAAACCTTCTGCGCGATAACCTGACCGACGGCATAATAGGTACCGGCTTCACCGCCTGTCACAAAGCGCAGGGCTGGACTGCAAGCAGTACAAACACACAACGCAGCAACCAGACAGGCAGAGATTGTCGCAATTAAGAGCTTCTTTTTCATGTCTCTCTCCCTTCGATTGTTTAAAACAATTGTTTCTACCCGTCATCTCACTGCAAAAATGACAGATAACCGCCCCTTTGGGTGCAGTGGGTATATTGTAGACTCTGACTTCAAAAACCCGCTTACTTACGGGTAAACGGTATCTTTCGCAGATAGAACGGAAGATTTAGGGCAATTTTGTTATAACTTAGCCCGTTTTTGCGGGATTTTCGCATATTTTGCCCTAAATATGCATTTATTCGTTGATTATGAACTGACAGAT
>JAGCZM010000048.1 GCA_017960005.1 Eggerthellaceae bacterium | reverse complement strand
GTGGCATAGTCCTTGGCAAGCATATAGTCGCGTACGGTCAAACCTTCCCGTTCGCTTTCGGCCAAGATTACGTTGACGTCGCGCTTCTTGATGACATGCTTGTACATGTAGAACTGCAGCATCTCTTGAGCGATATTCATTCGTGCTCCTTTATACCCACTCGACAATCACTGTCTTTGTTTTAAACACTAAACGCTGGTCAAAATGTTCATGATGGAGATGATCGGCGAATAGACGGACAAAAACATGCCGCCTGCCACCGCGCCCATCAAAATCAACATGGCCGGCTGAATCTTGTTGGTGACGCTGCTGATGGAGCGCTCCACCTGCGCATCGAAAAACGTACAACTGCGCATCAATACCTCATCGACGCTGGCGGTACGCTCGCCCACCGCAATCATTTGAATCAGGATTGGCGGGAACAGCTTGTATTTGTCAAAGGCCGTGGACATGTTCAAGCCGTGAACGATATCATCCACCGCCGCTTTGAAACGTCGCTCGACATCGCGGTTGATGAGAACGATTTGCACCGCGTCGAGTGCCTCGGTCACGTCCATGCCCGAGCTGAGCAGCAAACCGAACCCTCGGGCAAAACGCGCGCTTATCAAATCGATTTGGATGTTTTTGACAAAAGGAAGACGAAGTTTGAGCCAGTCATAGATGTAGGCACCCTGTTTGGTGCGACCGAACGCCCAAAACAGGAATACGACGATGACGAGTCCGGCCAACACGTACAACCAGTTTGCCGTCATCCAATCCGCCATAGAAAACAGTGCGATGGTGTAATCCTCCAACTCGAACTCCGTTGCGCGCTGCAACTGGCTGATCGATTCCTCGAACGTCGGGATGACAAACACCAGCATCAACAGCACGATGGCAAAAGTCATGAGCAAAAGCATGGCGGGATAGGCAAACGCTCCTCTTGCCTTGCGCACGATGGCATCGTCTCGCTCGTAGTAGTCCGCCAACGAGTTCATGACCATATCCATCTTGCCGGAGTTCTCGCCGACCTTGAGCATGTTTCTGAAGAAGGCCGGGAATACCTTGTTATGCTTTTCCACCGCATCGGAAAGCATCATGCCGGCTTTGACATCCTCGTAAATGACGCCCAACACCTGCCTGAAAAAGCTGGAGAAACTTTGCTCTTTCAAAATCTCGATGCAACCGATAAGCGAGATGCCGGCGTTTACCATGATCGAAAACTGACGGCAAAACGTCGTCAACTCGGTCAAACCGACCTTGCCGGTACCGAGTGTGAAAAACGAAGAAGGGGTCTTGCCCGAGTAAGGAACCGCCGATATCAAATATAAACCCTGCTTGGATAATTCGACACCGAGATCGTTTTCGTCCTTGGCGATGAATGTTCCTTCGAAAATCTCTCTCTGCAAATTGATTGCTTTATATTTGAACTGCTGCATGAAACTGCCTCACCACACGCAAAAACCCGCTACATGAACAAACCGATGTACCAGGCAACGATTATCTTGCCCAATACCACCGAGATGATAAAACCGATGACCAAATAAGGCGCAAAGGGAATCTTGGGGCTCTCGAAAGGCCCCTTGTCTCCCGATTCGATTGCCTTTTTGCGCTCCTGCCTCGTTTTGATGAGCATGCCCACCACCGCAGTCAAACTGGAGATGAGCATCATGAGCAGGAAACGACGCCATCCGAGCAACAAACCCGTTATCAAGGCAAACTTGATGTCTCCGCCGCCGAGCACTTCGCGGTGCATCTTTTTGCCCATGACAAACGACACCCCGAAAAACACCACCGCGGCAAACGCCAGACCGATGAGATGCTCGAGCAAGGTGATGCCGGTGCCGACAAATACGCCGGTATCCCCTTGAATCGTACCGTTTTGGGCAACGATATCAAGGCAAACCACCGCCAAAGCGACGATGCCGAGCGCGACCTGAAGCGAATCGGGAATAAACATATGCTCCCAGTCGATGAAGCATATGCAAAGGCAAATACTCAGCGCGATGCAGGCCAACACAAGCAAAATGATGTTGTCCGCATATGCCCAAACACATCCCATCCAAATCGCGGCGCTCAACAACTCCACGATAAAGTAGCGCGGCGTGATGGGTTCATGGCAGTTGCGGCACTTGCCGCCGAGTATCAGCCAAGAAAGTATGGGGACATTGTCGTACCATGCGATTTTTTCTCCGCAATGAGGGCAATGAGAACCGGGCCTTGCCAGGCTCATCCCCTCGGGCAAACGATAGATAACCACGTTCAAAAACGAACCGATACACGCACCGAGGATTCCGGCCAAAATGTAGGCTATAACCATCGGTGTACCCGCCGATATGGCTAAACCCTCCATAGCTCTTTCCTTTCGAATCGCACCGTCGGTAAATCAATACGTGATGTATTGCGTAAACCCGGGAGCGCTCAGCGCACCGAAGAACTCCAGATGACGGGATACTCCGGGGTGCTGGTTGTCCAATCCCAGACTTACGAACTTAACCTTGTTTTCTTGAGCCTCCGCATTTGCCATGCCATACAGGAAGTTGAGTTTTTCGGGCATGTTGACGCAAATGAGCGGGGGCTTGCAAAGAGAGGCAAACTGCGGATTGCCCTCGAATGACAGCAGTGCCCATTTCATGAAAATCCTGAAATTCTCATACACCAGCTGCTCGGTTGTCTCCGGGGTGGGCCTGAGCATGTATTTCGGGAACTTGCGGGGCTGTTTCTTGGGCAAGACCTTGATCTTTGCGCCCGAAGACGCACTTTGCGTTTCCTCGAACGAATCGTCGGCGGAACTCTGCGCGTAAATCGGCAATCCGCGATCGTCAAAGCCGACTAACGCGCCCGCCTCGACGGAAGCGCGGTTGGCTCTGTCGACGTTTTTTTGCTCCTCGTCGGCATAGATGGGAGCGCCGTGGTCGTCAAAACCGATGAGCAGACGCTTGCCGTCCTCGGCATTTTCCTGTGTTTCCCGGCGGGAGGATGCAATCGCCATGCCCGCTTCCATGGCGCCCTCGTCTCCCATAAGGGTCAATGCCTTGGCACGTGCGCGCTCGCGTGCGTTTAAGACCGCCAACTGAGCGACATCGTGATTAAACAGCATATAGTCGTCGACGATTTTGTTGCTCTTTAGGACACTGAACCCAAACGGAAGCGTGCTTGAGGCAAGAGCGTTGCCTTTTCCGATAAACACCAAATGGGTGCAGGACTTCTGGATATCCATGAACAAAAACGTGCTGTTGCGGGTACGTGGGTTTAAGGCGGTAACCGCACGCGCTACGGCGGCGCTTTCGTAAGTGACGATATTGCTTGCCGGCTTGTATTGTCCCAACTGCGCCTGCAGGCCGGCGATGATGTCGTTTCTTATCGCCGTGCAAAGGTAGGTGGACGTCTGCTTGGTGCTCTGTATGGGAGACACGGAGATACGCAGCTCATCTTTGTTCTTGAACAGGCCTTCAAGGGCATTGTCCACGGCGCTTTTTTGCATATTGCGGCGCATGGTAGGAACCGTAAACGTGTTGGTGGCAACGGCACGATCGGGCAAAAGCATGACAAGAGAGGATCCCGTAAACGCAAACCGCTCGTTCCAGCGATCAAGCGATGCCGCGAAGGCGTCGTAAAACGCATCGTCGAAAAGTTTGGATTTATACGGTGATGCATCCAAAACCAACGAGTTTAAGTTGCGCTCTTCCATGGAATAAAGCTCGAATTGCTTTGTTTCCATATTGACGTGAATGACATTTGAACGAGCCGCCATATCAAAAAACCTTTCGTATGTAACGCCTAAACCATCAAATCAAAAACCAATGCTAAGCATACTTCCAAGAGCCGATATCGCCGTGGTTATTGACCGTAACCGTCAAAAGAACATTACCGTTTTCTCGGGCATCACGAACCTTGAGTTCGTAGCGAACCACCTCATCCAAAGCATTGCGCTCCTGAGAAACGAACAACCAATATCTGTATCCGACTTGCTCTTGCCCGTGCACGTCCGTATACGTGTATTCCCCTCGTTTGCAAAAATCGGAATCGATTGCGTATCTGGAGAGAATAAACGTATGGTTGCTTTCGGCAAAAGACAAAGCGGCAAAGGAAGCAAACTCGTCTCCCATACCGTCAAGCAGCACCGTTTCGTTCATATCATTAAGCGCTTTTCTTTCTTGGTTGAACACCATGATGCCCACCGTTACCAGAATCGTGCAAAGACCGAATATCACGATCAACATGAATATCGCCATCTCGAGAGAGAGGCCTTTGTTGTTTTTGATATTTTCTTTAAACGAGTAGGCCATTATCCGTTGCCTCCCCCGTCAAACTCCACACCCTTGGAATAGGTGTAGGCAAACAAAACCTTGCTCGGATCGTCTCTCGAAACGGCATTGGCGATAAACCAAGGCCCTTTCAAACTGGCGATGTCGTTGAACCCCACATCGATGAACAAATCGTAATCGGAACAGTCAAAGTACATCTCGATGCGGTTTTGATCGGGATAAACCGAGGAAGTGTCGGGCTGTCTTCCTCCCAACATCATATGTCCGGACAAAGGATGGTCGGACAAGACCAGGAAAGAAAACTCGTCGTAGTCGGCTGCGACCTTGAAGCATTCGAGGACATTTTGCGAGAGGGTACGTGTTTTAAAGGAGCTGATGCTTTTGCCTTGGGTTTCGACACCGGATTGCACCACCGATATCGCCACGATGGAGATAATCGATATCACGGCCATGGCAATCACGGCCTCCGCTATCGAAAACCCTCCTTTTTGTCGTTTGTCTTTATTGCGCATATCCATATCAAACACCGCTCGATAAGTCCGCTTCGGTCAGTTCGATAAACACCCCGCCCGTGACAAATTGCGTATCGAAGCTTCTGACGGCACGATATATGTTCATGGCTTCGCCGGATATGATCTTTTTGGCACGCTCCTGAGAAAAAGAAACCGTTGCGTTGATGATGCCGCCCACGGGCTCGGAAGATCTCTCGAGAGGCATGACGGCAAAATCAAGGGTTATGACATCCTCGAGCGCGATGCGATTTACGATTGTCGAGGCGGAATTGTTTCTCGGGTACGAGCGCCAAAGATATCCGTCCTCAAAGTAAAAGACGTATGTTTTTTCGGAAAGACCGCTTCCGACGGTTGCCTGCATCTGCGCGGGATAGGGGTTTTGTTCATCCTCGGATGCGGGAATAAAGGTATAGCGCGTACCGTTTTCGTCAAAGGAACCGACCCAATGCTCAAAGGCGTTGTCGACGGCGTTTGCCTGAGAGAGAACCTGGGATTCGATGGTCGATTGGGCAACCCTGGTGGAAACGAGAGTGGTAAACATCACCACGATAAAGCCTATGATTGCCACCAAGACCAACACGATGACGAGCTCGAGTATCGTAAAACCGCGATTATCAAAAACCGGTTTATCGTATTTCCTGCCAAAACCAACCATGTATTTATTATTCCACAAAGACAAGACCCGCCCCCTATGGCGGCGAGTCTCACGAAATCCTTTTATCAATGATGTTCAAGCGATAACAATGAAAACGAATCATCTCTTATCGGCAATCAATCAACCGATACTTCGATTGTTTAAATCAGACAAACCAACAACCCGATACCTATCGCCAACACCAACTCGGCCGCCAAAATGCTCCATGCAATGACGGGTTTGACCCACTTGGGATCGACCTGAGATTGATCGGCGCCGTTGTTTTGTCCTGCATCTTTGGTTTGAGCCGCCATCGTAGTTCTCCTCTCACCTGTTTGCAATCTATGAACCGACCGGTCGTCGGATACCTGTTGTCCATGTTGCCGAATCTTTCATCGAACGAATGATTTTCGGCAATGCATACTATACGCCGCAAAGGCTAATCGATAAAGACCCTACCGCCCCATTCAAAACCCCGAATTATCGAATAACCACAATCAACCCCAAGCAACGGGGTTGATTTGCCCGTATCCCTCATTTGGCATATAGTTCGCAAAGCGGCTTTTATGGGAGGGAATATGACGCTTTTCGAGCAAATGCTGAATGCCTTGCAGGCAACCATGGAAACCCCCGGCAATTACGGATGGTTCCATCTGATGTCCGTCGCCATCATGATTTGCGTTACCGTCTTCATGGTTATGTTGATCAACAAAGCGGATGCCAAAGCCGCTGCCGGTATCGCTCCGGGCGGTCTTTTCGCCAAACAATGGCTTGCCAAAACCGCTTCCAAAAACATCCCCGTCACCGGAAACGAGTTTACCTACCGCCGTTTCATCGCCATATGCTGGATCATCATCGTTTTGTTCGAGATCTACAAGCAATTGGTGTTCTCCCTGCATGTGGACGGAGATGCGGCATCCTGGAGTTATCAGTGGTATGCATTCCCCTACCAGTTGTGCTCGACTCCCCTCTATGTCATGCCCTTCATCGCGTTTCTCAAGCCCGGCAAGATAAGAAATGCCCTGATGGTCTTCTTGGCCTCCTTTGCGTTGTTCGGAGGTTTGGCCGTATACGTGTTTCCCAACGATGTCTACACCAACATGATCGGCATCAACATCCAAACGATGGTCCACCACGGCATCCAGATTATCACCGGCATCGTCACCATCGCACATCTGTATAAGTATCTGAACTTCAAGACCTACCTGCCCGCGGTGCTCGTGTTCATACCGATATTGCTTCTGGCACTGGGCCTCGATGTCATCGGTCACTACTATATCCCCGGCACGTTTAACATGTTCTACATCAGCCCCTGGTATCCGTGCACCCTGCCGGTACTGAGCATCATCTATGCGGCGGTACCCTATCCGGTGTTCCTTTGCACCTATGTGTTCGGATTCATGGTCGTCGCGGGATTTGTCTGCTGGCTGTTTTGGTTGCTGCTCAAGCTTTGCTACACGATCAAAGAAAAAATCGCGGACAAGAAAGCTTCCCGAAACGAATAAAATGCCCGCTTTTTTGAGCCTTTGGAGTCGGATATGACGATGGGCCTTTCCGAAAAACTCATAACGGGTGCTTTCGTATGCATCGTCGCGATACTGTTTTGGGCAATCCATTTGGTGCTGATGGGCTGGATTCCCTTTGCCGACACCGCTTCGGCGGAAGCGTTCAAAGCCTTCTGCGGAGACAATCTGCGGTTTGCGGAATACGCCTGCACGTTGCTGGCGTTTTGCTATGCCGCGGGTGCGATGATCCGGGATTATCTCAAAGCAAACGACCGCAAACTCTTTTTCCGCATACCGCAAAACTGGCTGATACAGGCAGGATTGTTCTTCACGATAATCGCCGACTGGTTCCTGGTCATCATGATTCCCAGAAACCAAGCGATTGCCATGAGCGCGTTCGTTTTGTCTCAGATTTCGTATTTCGTTTTGATATATCTGTATCAAAGCGAATGCAAAGACCCCGGCAGAATCAGGCGCATGCACCTGTGGGTGCGCGGTATCGTTTGTTTGGGCGCCGTCGTCGGCTGCATCGTCGTTTTGGGTCAAAATACCGACTATGTGGCATTGGTTTCTTTGTTTTATATCGCGAATCTGTTCATCAACATCATCTTTGCCGCAACGATATTCAAAATCAACCGCTCCACGAGACTTCTGTTCTTCGGATTGCTGTTCTTCATATGCTGCGACATCCTCATCGGATTGGCGGCCGCGGAGGGCGTGTATTTGGATTTCGGACAAAGTGCGATCATCGACGCGCTGCTGCACAGCGGCCATGACTTTGCCTGGATGTTTTATCCGATATCGCAAACGCTCATTGCCCTGAGCGCAAACAATCATTTCAACAAAGCCGCATAAAAACAAACCGCCCGATTCGGGCGGTTTGCGCATAATCCGTTTGACAATGCTTTATTCGGCAGCGGTTTCTTCGGCCATCTCGTCTGCATTCTCGCCCTCTGTTTCCTCTTCGGGATCGGGCTGGCAATACAAATCGACGAGTTGCTGAATCCATGCGTCGACTTCCTCTTCGGGAGTAATCATGTTGGGACCGCCGTCCTCGTCAAACTCAAACAAAGCGGTGGGGCCGAAGGTGACGTTTTCGGCAACGGAGCACTCTTCGCGCATTCTCTCCAACGTATTGCCCGGTGTTCCGAAATGCGTGGCGAACAAAACGACTTCCTTGTTTGCCAAGCCGCCGGGAATCTCGGGGACATAAGGCTCGGGTTCGGGCTCCGGTTCGGGCT
>JAGCZM010000047.1 GCA_017960005.1 Eggerthellaceae bacterium | reverse complement strand
AGCGGCAAGTGCTTTTGCCATATGGAGCAGGCGCAAAGAAGCGGTCGGTATCTGCCTCCCGTCTCCCAGAAGCTCCCATAAGGTTCTGATTTGGCTTTTGAACGAATCGACTGCCACCCCAAAAGCCAATCCCTCGTCGGAAAGTTGCTTTTTGAGACGGGTCGATGCCGCAAACGACGGGCAAAAAACAAAAGGCACGCATCCGGCATTTGCCTCGTGCGCGTCTTTTATGATGTCACAAAGGCGATTGAAAGCCATCGAAGCGACGGGATATTCCTCAACGGGCAAATCCCTTTTCGCAAAACGATATGTCTTTTTGTCCTCGCCCATATTGGTTCGCTCTATTTTCTCACACAGACCATGTCACGATGAGACGATAACGACCCGCAATAAAAAACATAACAAAAAACGCCACCGAGAAATTGCCGGCGGCGTTCGAGATTACGTGGTGCCTCCAACGAGAATCGAACTCGTGTCTCAGGCTTGAAGGGCCCGCGTCCTGACCTCTAGACTATGGAGACAACTTTCTTCAAAAATGAAGCCTTGCAATTATGCCAAAGCACATATTATTTAGCAAGGCTTTATTCGATATTCAAAGTCATTAATTCCTGGACACTGGTGACACCGGATAACACGAGAGCTTTGCAGCTGGTAAACAGATCGACCATGCCGTTTTTGGCGGCCATGTTGCGCAATATCTCGATGTTTCTCTCCTGTGTGATGACGTTTCTCATCTCCTCGTTGACGTACATGATTTCATGGACGGCAACTCTGCCCTTATAACCGGTATTGTTGCAGTATTGGCATCCGTGCGGTCTGGAAATGCTCACCGGCTCGCTCAATCCCAAAATCTGCATCTCCTTTTGGGTGGTCTTGCCGCGCTTTTTGCATGCGGGACACAGGCGCTTGACCAAACGCTGAGCGATGGTGCCGACAAGCGCGTCGGCAACCAAATAATCGGGCACGCCCATATCCTCGAGACGCGTGATGGAGCCCGGAGCATCGTTGGTGTGAAGCGTACTGAACACCAAATGGCCCGTGATGGCGGCACGGATCGCAATCTCGGCGGTCTCCTCGTCACGAATCTCGCCGATCATGACGATGTCGGGGTCCTGACGAAGAATGGAACGAAGGCCGGTCGCAAACGTCAGATTGGCCTTGGGGTTGATCTGAGTTTGCGTGATGCCCTGCATGGTGTATTCAACGGGATCCTCTACCGTGACAATGTTGACGGAGGGCTTGTTGATTTCCTTTAAAAAGGAATACAGGGTCGTGGATTTACCGCAACCGGTCGGACCGGTCAAAAGCACGATACCGTGGGGACGGGCAAGCATCTTGTCGACCACGAGGTTTTCTTCCTCGTTGAATCCCAAATCCGAACGCGTAAAGTGAAACGATGTCTTGTCCAGAATACGGATAACGAACTTCTCTCCGTGCACCGTCGGCAACGTGGATACGCGGAAGTCGTAATCCCTGCCACCGACCGTCATGTTGATACGACCGTCTTGGGGAATACGCTTTTCGGCAATGTTGATGCCGGACATGATCTTCAAGCGGGCGCAAATTGCCGAATACGCTTCGATGGGAAACTGCGCGCGCACCTGCAAATCACCGTCGATACGATACCTCACGCGAACCATCCTGTCCGAAGGTTCGATATGGATATCGGATGCTCTGTACGGAATGGCTTCGCGAATGATGCTGTCGACCAAACGCACCGCGGGGTTGTTGATGACCGACTCGGCCTGCACGTTGTTTGCCTGCTCGACGCCGGAGCGGATTTCCTCAAACAGTTTTTGGTCGCGCTCGGAGTTCAAATCCGACAAAGCGGCCGAAGTGGAAACACCTGCGGCAACCAAATCCAAATAGCGATCTATTTGGGAAGCGGGAACCAACACGCAATCGATGTTGGCGCAAAACACGGCAGCTATCGCACTCATCGCCCCGAAATCCAAAGGACGGGACATGCAAATCAAAACCGTGCCGTCCTTTTGGCGCTCGACGGGCATGAATTTGTTCTTGCGCATATATTCGAAGGTGAACTTGTCGAACAGTTCGGGATCGATGTCGAGCATGTCCACTTCGCAATAAGGAATGCAATAAAACTCCGAAAGAGCTTTGAGGTCGTCTATCTCGGTGGCATAGT